>JBDSVO010000292.1:0-9610 GCA_039927215.1 Gemmatimonadaceae bacterium | reverse complement strand
TTTCCCGGAAATATCAAATGGCTTCATACGACCTGATCTTCATCGGTGGCGGTCCGGCTGGTTACGTGGGCGCCATCCGCGCCGCACAACTCGGGATGTCCGTTGCGGTCGTTGAGCAAGAAGGACTAGGCGGCACTTGTGTGCTCTGGGGATGCATTCCCGCGAAGGCACTTCTCGAGTCTGCGTCACTCGCCAACAAAGTGCGGAAGGCAGCCGACTTCGGCATCACCGTCACCGACCCGAAATTCGACTACGGCGTGGCGATGAAGCGCTCGCGCGCAGTCAGCACTCAGAACTCCAAGGGAGTGGAGTATCTCTTCAAGAAGCACAAGATCACGTGGATCAAGGGCACCGGAAAAATTTCGGGCAAGAACGCGGTTTCGGTAAAGACAGCCGACGGCAAAGAGGAAAAACACGAAGCAAAGAAGGGAGTCGTCATCTCCACCGGCTCGCGAGTAAAGGGATTGCCGCAAGCCGGTCTCGAGCTCAACAAGACGAGTGTCATCTCATCGGACGAAGCGCTCATTCTCGAGAAGGCGCCAAAGACAATGGCGATCGTCGGCGCCGGCGCAGTCGGGGTTGAGTTTGCAGATGTCTTCAACGCGTTTGGAACTCAGGTGACGTTGATCGACGTGATGCCCGCGATTCTTCCCCTGGAGGACGGTGACTGCTCGGTCGAGCTCGCGAAGAGCTTCAAGAAGCGGAAGATCGAGGTCATCACCGGAGCGAAGATCAGCAACGTAAAGATCGGAAAGTCGGGCGTGAGCATGACGCTGGAATCAGGCGGAAAGTCTCAGGCTCTAGAGGTAGAGCAAGTGCTCGTGGCTGCGGGACGCGCGCCGAACATTGAAGACATCGGGCTGAAGGAAGCCGGCGTGCAGCTCACGGACCGCGGCTTCGTCAAGATCAACGAGAAGATGGAGACTTCGGCGAAGGGCATCTATGCAATCGGTGACGTCGCCGGCCCGCCGATGCTGGCGCACAAGGGGCAGCGCGAAGGGGTCGTGCTGGCCGAGCTGCTCGCCGGCGATCCGCACGTGCAGATGGTGAACTATGGCAACATTCCCAATGCGACATACTGCCATCCGGAAGTCGCGTCAGTCGGGCTCACTGAGCAGCAGTGCAAGGAAAAGAAACTCGAGTTCAAGGTCGGCAAGTTTCCATTTTCGGCAAGCGGACGCGCACGCACGTCCGGTGAGACCGAGGGCTTCGTGAAGATCATCCGTGACACGAAGTACGGAGAGATTCTTGGCGCTCACATAATCGGCTCGCACGCTACCGAGATTCTTCATGAGCTGGTTGTCGCCAGGGCGAACGAGTTCACAGTGGATGAGGTCGACCTTGCGATCCATGCTCACCCGACGCTCTCCGAAGCTGTTGCACAGGCTGCGCTCGATTCGCTTGGCAGAGCGCTTGACCTCTGATGAGCGAGCTGTGGGTCGCTAACCTCGGCACCGTTCCGTACGGGGACGCCCTCGAGCTGCAGCGCGCGTTGGCGCGCGAGCGAATCAGCGGGGCGATTCCGGAAGACGTGCTGCTGCTCCTCGAGCATCCCCCCGTCGTCACCCTGGGACGCTCGGCCAAAGCGAGCAATCTGATTTCGAGCGCGGACTTTCTCGCGTCAAAGGGTGTGGAGCTGTTTGAGGTCGAGCGCGGAGGCGATGTAACATTTCACGGGCCGGGCCAGCTCGTCGGTTATCCGATTATCGACCTCAAACGCCACAAGCTCGACCTGCACTGGTATCTTCGCCAAGTCGAGGAGGGATTGATTCGCACACTCGCTGAGTACGCGATTCCTGCCGAGCGAAATCCGGGTTTTACGGGCGTGTGGACCAAGGGAAAAAAGATTGCGTCCATAGGTGTTCATGCGCGCGAATGGGTGACATGGCACGGATTTGCGCTCAACGTGACAACAGATCTTTCGTACTTCGATCTGATAGTCCCGTGCGGGATAGACGGGGTGACGATGACGTCCATCGAACGGGAGATGGATGACCACGATTCCCAGTCGTTGCCGGCAACCGTGGAAGCCGCGTCGGAGATTGCGGCGCGCGTCTTCGGCCAGCTGTTCGGTCTGGATCCCGTGCCGATTGACGCAGGCGTCATCACCCCTCTGGCTTCTATAACAAGGGGTTAAACAGATTCGACGGATTTAGCGGATTCGGCGGATACTGAACTTGACCCGATTTGGTGGACAAAATGTCATCATGGGTGAAAGTGGGGCGATCTGGGCCCCGCGCCTATATTAGAGACCGATGACCGACGTGACTCCCCGCCCTGTTCGGATCTACCCCACGCGGGAGAGAATCGTCGCCTCGTCTGAGCGCGACCTGTCGGCCGATCTGAATCCGCAGCAGGCGGCGGCCGCCACGCACGGAGCTGGCCCGCTCCTGATCATTGCCGGCGCAGGCACCGGAAAGACGAGAACATTGATCTATCGGGTAGCGCACCTGATCGACAATGGCGTCAAGGCAGAGCGGATACTGCTCCTCACGTTCACGCGGCGGGCAGCGCAGGAGATGTTGTCGCGCGCCGAAAGGCTCGTCGGCGGCAGCAGCCGGAAAGTCCATGGCGGCACATTTCACGCAACCGGGCACCGCCTGCTGCGACGATTTGGAGCGGCGGCCGGCCTTCCGCGCGATTTCACGATCATGGATCAGGGTGATTCTGCAGACCTGATGCAGCTGTCACGCTCGCAGCTCGGTTACGCCGCCAAGGCCAAACGGTTCCCAAAAAAGGAAACGCTCCAGTACGTCTACTCGCGGCACGTGAACACCAGCATCTCGATCGAAGATATCCTCCGCGATGATTACGCGCAGTTCGTTGATTATCTCGAGGATTTCAAGAAGATCTACGGTGACTATACCGCGAGAAAGCAGCAGCGGAATCTCGTCGACTACGACGACCTTCTTCTCTTCTGGGCAATGTTACTCGAGGGCTCGCCCGAGATCGGCGGGAGGATCGCGTCTCTCTACGATCAGATCCTCGTTGACGAGTACCAGGACACGAATGTGCTCCAGGCGCGCATCCTGAAAGGATTGTGCAGCACGCATTGCAACATCACCGTGGTTGGTGACGACGCGCAGAGCATCTATTCCTTTCGCGGCGCCAATTTTCGAAACATTCTCGGTTTTCCAAAGCAGTTCGAGGGCGCGACGATCGTCACGCTCGAGCAGAACTATCGCTCTACCGAGCCGATACTCGACGTAACGAACACTCTCATTTCGCGCGCAGCCGAGCGGTTCACGAAGAACCTGTGGACGGAGCGTAAGGGAGGGGAGCTGCCGTGGCTGGTCGCGGCACACGACGAGGAGCAGCAGACCCGCTTCGTAGTGGATAGGATCCTCGAGCTCCACGAGGAAGGCACGCCGCTGCGGCAGATTGCGGTTCTTTTCCGAGCCGGATACATGTCGGCGAACCTCGAGATCGAGCTCACCAATCGCAAGATTCCGTTCGAGAAATGGGGCGGCCTGAAATTCCTCGAAGCGGCTCACGTGAAGGATGTCCTCGCTTTCCTGAGGATCCTCGAGAATCCGCGCGACGAGGTAAGCTGGTACCGCATACTTCTCCTTCTCCCCGGGATTGGCGAATCCACCGCTCGCTCGGCCATCGATTCCATGGCCAGCGCTGCGTGGGAATCCGCCGCGTTCGGCAGGTATCAACCCCCGCCTCGCGCGCGGGCGGCACACGCGGCGCTCGTTGCGCTTCTCGACCAGCTGCGCGGCGGCCCTTCGGCCGATGAGGCAATCGTCGCTGCCGAGATCGCGCGCGTTCGCCTGTTATACGACAACGTCCTGCGCGAGCGGTACGACAAGGCCGAGCCGCGTCTCGCGGACCTGGACCAGCTCCAGCACATCGCCGCCGGCTATCCCGATCGCGCGACTTTCCTTTCTGCTCTCGCGCTCGAGCCGCCGCAGGCGACGCAGGATCTCGCCGGTGCCAGTGGAGACGAAGAGAATGACTACCTGGTGCTGAGCACTGCGCATTCGGCGAAAGGGAAAGAATGGGATGCGGTCTTCGTGATCTGGGCGGTGGATGGATGGTTTCCTTCAGCCCGTTGTCTCAAGACTCCGGAGGAGACCGAGGAGGAAAGGCGGCTGATGTACGTCGCGATGACGAGAGCGAGGAATCACCTCAGCATTGTGTATCCTTTGAACGCCTATTCTACTCGGCGTGGCTCGGACTACTCGATTGACCAGCTTTCGCGCTTCATAGATCGCGGAGTGCGCGACAGAATGGAAAGAGTAACGGTGGGCGTGGCGCCGCCACCCGTGGAAGCAGAGCCAGTTTCTCGCGCGCCACTGCTGGATCTGCGAGCGCTTTTGCGGGGGCGGTTCGGCGGCTGAGCGACCCGGGTCAACCCCGAAGCTCAAGCCTGCGACGACGCGGCGGCGAATCTGCGTACCGGTCTGAGAGGAGTTCCCGCGTTACCCAGGATCATCCTTGACGAGTCGCGGACCAGCCATCATCCTTGAAGGCGAGAACCGTTCGCTCCACCGAGGAGGGCGCCCTGTCAGCTCCGGGAGTATTCGCTCGTGCAGCCTCGCTCGCCGTCGTGCTCGCGATGGCCGCCGGTTGCGCCCACGTCAAGCCGGATAATCCCAGCTCCGTGGCAATGGACGGGCACGTGGTGACTCAGGAAATGATCGCGAGCTACCACGTTGCCACCGTCTGGGACGTGCTCAAGAAAACGGGGGCATTCAGAATGTCACGCGACGACGGGAGCGGACGGCCGGTGGAGATCCGGACACGTCGCGGCCGTAACAGCATCGCCATTCGCGACAGCGGTGTTCCGAAGGTGATCTTCAACGGTGCACCCATATGGGACATGAGATTCCTGAAGGAGATTCCCGCCGAGACGATCGATTGGATCCAGCTGCTGAATGGGATCGACGGGACAACACGCGAGGGCACTAACTCCGGGGGCGGTGTCATCATCATTGTGAGCCGCGGCGGGTAACTATCGGGATACACGGCGGGCAAAAAAACGACGGTAGAGTTGCCCCTACCGTCGATTCCCAACTGGCGCTGAGGTTCAGAACAGCGATCGCATGACTACGCGTTTCTGTCGAGGCACTCCGTAAAGTTCGGGTTGTTTCTCTCGTCAAGCGGAATCAGCAGGTTGACGTCCGGCCCGAACTGACCACCCTTGAAATACTCGCCCGTGGGAAAGACCGTGTTTGCCGGGCGGCCGTATTGCCTGATCAAGCGCCGCAGATCGCCAAGACGGTGGGAGGTAAGCCACAAATCATACGCTCTTTCCTTGAACAGGAGATCGAGCTGGCTACTCGCCGTCGCCGGCAGTGCCGCGGCCGAGAGGGCCGGCTGGCCAACGGCCGACCGCGCGGCATTCAACCCAATGAGAAAATCTGTCGTGTTACCTGCTTTCAATGCCGCCTCGGCTTCGATGAGACGAGCTTCTATCCCCTGTGCCAGCGGAGTCGAGCTGGAGCGGTCCGGATATTTAAGCTGAAGGTAAAGCGCGGTAGTAGCGTCGAACCCGACCGCCAAGCCGCCAGTTCCCCTCACGAAGGGCACTCTCGGGTCGCTGTCGGAGCGGTACGGCAGCCCGTTCGCTCCTTCCTTGTCCGATACGGTCCAGCGGCGGGAAAGATACTGCCAGGCGTAAGTTCCGCTGTTCTGACGGGCCGTATTGGCCGACGCAAAAATGGAATAGTTGAATGTTGTCGGAACGCCAGCAACCGCAGCGGCAGCTGCAGCAGCGTTTCCAAGATTCAGCAGTGCGCGCCCCTTGCCGATTTTCGCCGAGTTGGCATGCGCGACACCCGAAGTACCTGCGGCTGTGGCTATCGTCAACGCCGAGTCGAATTTTCCAACAGCCACCGTGAAAATCTCGGCGGTAGTCTGAGGCGATCCGAAAATGGTTGCGCCGGAACTGCTGATCTCGCTGAACGGCACCCCCGAACACCAATTCTCACCGAGCAGTACGGCAGCGAAGCCGGCCAGGTTCAGCATCTCCGCGCGGGACGCATTATTGGGGTCGAGTGTAGCATACTGGCCGGCGGCGAACGATGCACTCGCGCGACCCCGTTGAATGTCCCGGAAGTTCGCTGCAAGACTGCTGTTGTCGGATTGCATCGCTCGCTGGTCGATCTCCTGACGAGTCGGAAACGTCTCCGCCAGCGTAAACTCATCGGCAAGAAGTCCGGAGTAGGTGATCTGGCCTTCCGAGGCGCTGCTCCCGTGGTAGCCCACGGCAAAGTCCCCGATCGCGCCAGCCCGCACCACGTCGAGCGCCTGTCGGGTTTCAAGGCTGGCCGGTGTCGCCTTGTCCGGATCGGTAATTTCCAGAAGTTTTCCCGTATCGCAGGCACCCAGCAGAAGAATCGCAGCGGCTCCCGCTGCCGTTATTGTTCGAGTGCGGCGACGCGGCATCTGAAGACCGGCTCCGGACACGGACAGGAATGTATTAGTCATTGAATTGAGCTCTAAGGATAAAAGAGGAAGTGAGCTAGAAAGTCACATTGAGTCGCGTCGTCCAGTAGCGCACAGGAGCCTGAGTGAGGAAGTCGGCAGTGTTGAAATTGCTTTGTGCCTGCACGTTCAGTTCAGGATCGAATCCGGTGTAATCCGTCCACGTCTTCAGGTTACGCCCCGAGACTGTGAGGCTCACCGCTCCAGTCCTCAGCTGCCGTGACAGGGATCGTGGCGCGATGACCGTGAAGCTCAACTCCCGAAGCTTCCAGAAGTCGGCTTTTTCGAAATAGCCGGCACGAGTCCCCATGAAAGTGGAGATGGCCTGCGCCTGCTCGAGCAACGGGGCAGTCTTGCTCTGGAAGGCGAGACAGGTCTGGGCGATGCCGCTGTTGCAGCGGAAATACGCCGTGCCGTTATTGAGCGTCAATCCGCCCCGATGATCGAACAGCGCCTGTATCTTCAGCATATTGAACAAATTGAGCGTCGGCGTAACGGTCAGCTCGGTACGTCCAAAAGGCGTACCGAGGTATACCGCAGTGTCCGAGAGCACGATCTCGCACTCCGGGCCACCAGGCAGGACTGGATTGGGAACTCCCCCATATGCCTGGCAGTTGACGCGGCTGATGAATCCGTCGCCGTTCTTATCGGCAAAGCTCTCGATCCTGCGGCCGAAGTACGCGCCCAGCGGATAGCCATTCTGATGTCGCTGAGTGTTGCCCCCAAGGCCAAAGATGATGGGCGGAAGAGGATTGCCCAGCGCGTCGGCGCCAAGATTCACGACCTTGTTGTCGTTCAGCGAGCCGTTCACCGTAAGGTCGAACCCGATCGACTTCGCGTCAACGAGCTTTGCGTTCACGAGGTATTCGTAACCGCGGTTCCGAACCTTGCCGATGTTCTCACTACGGGTTGTCGTCGCGCCAAGCGATGGCGCAAGACGACGCCCGATTAATGCGTCGCTCGTAGACTTGTTGTACCAGGTGAACTCGACCCCGAGCCGGTCATCGAACATCCCGGCATCGAATCCGCCTTCGCGCTCGATCGTGTACTCGGGCTTGAGCTCCGCGTTTCCAGCCCCGCCCAATGTGACCCCGGAAACGTCCAGACCTCCAACTGCTACAGCGACCGGGTCGAAGTACTTGTCTGCCTCCCTGAAGTTTGGCCGCTGGCCGGACGAGCCATATGCTGCCCGAAGACGCAACGAGTTCAACACTCTGGTCCTCGGGAAAAAAGATTCCTCTCCAACTACCCACGAAAGTCCGAATGCCGGATAACGGATGTAGGCCAGGTCCTTGCCGAAAGCGCTGTTCTTGTCCTGCCTCACACTGGCGGAAACAAAAAGGCGGTCCCTGAATTCGAAACGCTGGATCGCAAGGGCTCCAACCGTAACCACATCAGAGTTGACCTCCGAGGCCGCGAATAGCTTGCTCGTGCCGGCGAGTGATTGGGTCCCCGGGAGCAACGCCTGGCCATACGCATCCGTACGGGTGAAATCTTCGCGGCCGTACTGGACACCGGCGGTCGTGACGCTGCGCAACCACGGTCGCAGACTGAACGCCCCCGTGCCGGCATAATTTCCGGTAAATGTGCGGACTACCGCGCGGTTGGACGTTCGGTATCCATCGATATAAGTCGAACTGACATTGAGAAAATTCGCTGGAACGGTCTCGTGGTCGAAGCGGGTCAGCAGGTCATACCCGATGGTGCCTACCGTAGTCAACCAGGAGAACGGCTGCCAATTGGAGTTCAGCGACGTAATGAGATGCTCGACGTCCTGGCGCGTTTTGACAATGAAGAACGCCCGGGACGGAAGATTCGCGTTGAAATATCCGCGAGACGCCGTGTCGGCGCCGCAGGAAATATCGCGCGGAAGCGTCGGCCCGCAGTCGAAGGCCTTTCCGAGGATTGCCCCCGAGATGGCACCGAAGCCGTTATTGTCGTTCTGGGGAAGACCAAGCCGGCTCGACAGGTATCCTGCATTGACAGTCACGTCCAGATTGGACCGGAGCTGCCCGCGCAGATTTGCGCGATAGTTGTGCTTCTTGAGGAAGCTCGGGTCGTATACGCCTTCCTCGCGCTCGAAATCTCCGCCGACATAGTACGTTGCGACATCCCCGCCGCCTGAAGCGTTGAGACCGAAGCTCTCCCTCCAGCCGTTACGGAATGGGCTGACGTTCGCTATCGGGTTGTTCGAGACGAGAGAATCCGGCTTGGGCGTGCACGTTTTGCGCACCTGCTGCTCGATATTGCAGTTGATGGTGCGAGCACCGGTCGTCGTTACACCGATCTGACGGAAATTGGAAGGGAAATCGATGAAATTTCGCAACGTTCCGTATTCGGCATGACTTGAAAACACAGTCTTTCCGGCCTTCCCTCGCTTCGTTTGCACGCGAATGACGCCGTTAGCGGCGGCGGTGCCGTAGAGCGAGGCAGCGGCCGGCCCCTTGATGACCTCGACGCTCTCGATGTCCTCGGGATTGATGTCGTTGAATCGCGAAGGCTCCTGGCCGCCCACACCAAAGCTTCCTCCGAACAGAGCGAGTGAACCGGAAGCGTTGTTGACCCTGATGCCATCGACAATAAGCAGAGGATCATTTGAAAGATTGACGCTGTTCGAGCCGCGGATCCTGATCCGCGAGCCGCCTCCAGTAGTTCCTCCAGCCTGCTGAACCACGACGCCCGCAGCGCGCGACGACAGAACGTCGGAGAAATTCTGGACTGCAGCCATGTTTACATCACTGGTGTCCAGGGTGGCCGTATTTACGCCACTCTCGCGGCGCCGCTCCGAAACGCCGGTGGCGCTAACGACTACCTCGTCGAGCTTGGCCACCGTCACGGCGAGGATGAAGTTTGCTGTAGCGCTCGCTCCGACTCCAACGGTGACCGATTGCGTCTGGGTCAGGTACCCCAGCCGGATCGCGCGCAGCTGATACGACCCCGGTGCAACATTGACAATTCGATACTGCCCCGCCGCATCGGTGCGTGCTCCACGCTGCGTGCCGACAACCAACACCTGGGCGTCCGCCAGCGGTTGCTGTGTGGCGCGGTCGCGAACTTCGCCCGAAATGAGGGCCTGGTCCTGCGCGCCTGCCCACGCCGGCAAAAACGCGATTGCCGCCGCGAGCGCGAGTGATCTCCGGATCTGACTGATCATTGTCAACTCTTCCCCCTTGGT
>JBDSVO010000291.1:0-2511 GCA_039927215.1 Gemmatimonadaceae bacterium | reverse complement strand
CGAGAATTCGGTCCGTATCGAGCGGCTTCTCGAGGATCTCGTAAGCGCCGAGCTGTGTCGCTTCGACGGCAGTCCGGATTGTCGCGTGTCCGCTGATCATCACGACCAGGGCAGCCGGATCGATCTCTCGAATTCGCTTCAGCGCCTCGAGACCGTCCATGCCGCCCATTTTCACGTCCATGAAAACGAGGTCGGGGTTGAACTTCTGGTACTCGGCGATGCCGTCAGCGGCGTTGGAGACCGCGTGGACCTCGTAGCCCTCGTACTCGAGGAGTTGTCCGAGGGCGGCGCGAATCCCCTGTTCGTCGTCGACTACGAGAATACGACGGCTCACCGAGGGTTTCTGTAGATCGTGATCCGGCCGTTCGAGATGCGGACGTCGGAGATGTACTCGGGAAATGGCATTGGGAATCCGTTCTGCGCGACACCTGGCGGTATGACGCCCCGTCTGATCTCCGCGACGAGTCGCGGCACGAGCGGCGAGGGAACATCGAGCTTGCCGAGTTTCACGTCCTGAACCAGGAATTGTCCGAGTCCCGGACGAATGACGTTGATTGTTCCGCCGAGCTGCACCGAATCGCGATCGGTGAGAAAATTAGCGAGTGGACCAAGCACTTTCTTTCCGCCAATCTCGCTCAGCGCGACGTTGGCTTTCACGTACAAACGGTCGCCTATGATCGCTGAGCGAATGCTCTGGGCTGAAGGTGGAAGCTGCTGCTTGGATGCCGCGAGGAAGATGTACGAAGCGGCTTCGCTCGGGGTAAGGTTTGCGAACACCGGGCCCGAGCGTTGCGCCAGTGACGTAACTGCCCGCTGGCCCCGCTCGGCATTCGTTTGCGAGAGCGGCTCCCAACCGCCGAGGCCACTGGTGGAGGATGCTGCGCTCGCTCGCCGAGACGGCTCGACCCGCGCGTACCAGTACCAGATTCCGGCGGCCAGCAGGAGGATGACGAGACAGCCAAGTCTTCGGATGCAGCCAAACATGTGTGGATCCGCGCGAAGGTGAATGAGCGGCGAAGCGGAATATCCGCGGCGGCCGGCCCGAAGCATAGTACCCAGGCACAGTGATAGTGGGCAAACGGCGCGCCGCAGAGAGGACCAAAAAGAGCAGACCCGTTCAGTTCGCGCATTGCACCCTCTGCCCGATTACTTTCTCCATCGATGACTGATTTGACCCCTCCCCGTAAGACTTTCTTCAGCGGATTCGCGCTTCCCGTAATCTCCTGGGGGCTGCCGTTTCACAGCCTCATGGTCGCGGTGCTTTTCGGCGTTCTTGGCTATAAAGCCGACACCGTGCGCATGATCGCCGCATGGAAGGAGCTCCTCGTGCTCGCCCCCGCGTGACGACGCCGGCACGGCCGCCGTCGGTTAGCGCCGGTGGATCGCTGATTCGCTCCCTTGCCGACAACAGCGACAGCCGATCGCTTGCGACGCGCATGCGTCGCCGCCGATTCGAACTTTTCCTGTCGCTGCTGAGAGAGCTGGATGGCCACGTGGAGATTCTCGACATCGGCGGCACTCAACAGTTCTGGGATCTAATGCTTGGCGAGGATCCCGCGGACATCAGGGTGACCTTGCTCAACATCGAGCACCAGAAGGTTTCGTCTTCCCGGTTTCTGAGCGCGGTGGGCGACGCCCGTTCCGTTCCGCAGCTTGCAACGGCGAGCTTCGACGTCGTGTTCTCGAATTCAGTAATCGAGCACGTTGGGGACTACGAAGCGCAGAGGCGAATGGCGAACGAGATTCAGCGGGTGGGCAAGCGGTACTTCGTACAGACACCGAACAAGCGCTTTCCTCTCGAGCCCCACTTTCTATTTCCGTGGTTTCAATACCTTCCGGTCTCCGTTCGGAGCTGGATGGTGAATCACTTCGACGTTGGGTGGTACCGGCGCATTCCGGATCCCGCAGCGGCGCGGGCCGAGGTCAAATCGATTCAGCTGCTCACACGGCGACGGTTCAATGAGCTCTTTCCAGGTGCGCAAATTCACGAGGAGAGAATCGCCGGGCTGACGAAATCCTTTGTAGCGATTGGCGGCTGGGGCGCATCGGCCGCACTTGGGAATTAATCCGACGTTGCCTGCCTGTATCTTAGAGCTTCCGCGATGTGAGCCGTCGCAACAACGGCGGACTCATCAAGATCAGCAATAGTACGGGCAACTTTGAGAACGCGGTGATACCCTCGCGCTGAGAGGGCGAGCTGGTTCGCCGCGCGCTGAAGCATTGATCGGGCTCGAGGCGCGACGCTGCCATGTGCGTCGATCCATCGCCCCGGTGCATGAGCGTTGCACCCGACGCCTTCGATGCGCTCGTAACGAGTACGTTGGCGCGCTCTTGCGGCTGAGATTCTCTTGCGAATGTGGATGGATGATTCGCCCGCTTTTTTTGCAGACAGATCTTTCAGAGCGACACGACCTACCATCACGTGCATGTCGATCCTGTCCGCGAGCGGGCCGGAAATTCTTTTCGCGTAACGCTGCACATCGTTGGTTGAGCACGTGCACGAGGACGTTC
>JBDSVO010000290.1:0-10928 GCA_039927215.1 Gemmatimonadaceae bacterium | reverse complement strand
TGGTCGATAGCTGAAACGAGAACCATGCGGCCGGCAATGCCGCGCGGGCGCATCAGGCCGCGGCTGAATAGTCGGACTCTCCGGCAGCTGGACTGGGCGTGACACCGCGCAACAGCACGACGACTGCGATTCCCATAATGAAGACCATCAGCGCAGCGATCGCGGCGACTACTTCCAGCGATTGTGCAAACGCGTTGCGAGCGGTTGCAGTAAGCTCCGCGCCGAGCTGACCGCCTAATCCGTCTGCAGCCGCAATTGCGGCGCCGAGTGTGGACCGCGCACTCTCGGCCACTTCGGTCGACACGCCGCCCACATTCGCTGCCATTATGCGCCTGTACGATGCCGTGCCGATGCTGCCGAGTATGGCCATGCCGAGCGAGAGACCAAGCTCGCAGCTTGTCTCGGAGATCGCCGACGCGGCGCCTGCGCGATCGGGCGGCGCAACTGTCATTATCATGTCGGTCGTGAGTGTCATCGTTGGATTGATGCCGGCCGGCGTGATGACAAACGAAATCAGCATCAACGTCAGTCCGGGGCCTTCGCTGATTCGTGTGAGAACGACCATTCCCACGGCCGCCAGCACCAGCCCTGCCCCCATCACGTATGAAGGCTTGATGCGTCGCGCGATTGCGGGTGTGCACATCGACGCGACCATTCCCGCTATCGTCCACGGCAGCATCCAGAGACCCGCTCTCAATGGGGACATCCCCAGCACGAGCTGCATGTACTGAGCGGTAAAAAGGTAGATCCCCGCAATCGCTGTCAGTCCAACCAGCTGCGTGCATATCGATGCGGCGAAGGCAGGAACTTCGAACAGGCGGAGGTCGATGAGCGGGTCGCTCAGGCGTGACTGCCTTCTGACGAACACCACCGCGAGCAAGACTCCAATGACAGCCGCGATCGCGGCAATCACGTCGAGCCCATCCTGCGCCACTCGTTTGATCCCATAGACGATCGAGAGCATCGCAATGAGCGACAGGCCGACGCTGAATAGATCGAGCCTGCCCGCGTTCGGATCTCGATTTTCCGGCAAAAGGAACGGACCGAGCACGAGGAGCAGAGCCATCACCGGAACGTTCAGAAGGAACACGGAGCCCCACCAGAAATGCTCGAGCATCGCTCCGCCGAGAAGCGGACCGACCGCACTGCCAACCATGAAGCTGTTGAGCCAGACCGCAATCGCGACGGTGCGTTGCCTTGGCTCGTGGAACATGTTGCGGATAAGCGCGAGCGTTGACGGCATCAGCGTCGCACCTGCAACGCCAAGCAGTGCGCGAGTGGCGATGAGCATCTCTGCGGTTTTCGAAAACGCCGCGAGGGCGGATGCAGCGCCGAACGCTGCGGCGCCAATCAACAACAATCGGCGCCGGCCGATGCGATCGCCCAGCGTGCCCATTGTTATGAGCGAGCCTGCGATCAGAAATCCATAGATATCCACGATCCAGAGCAGCTGCGCACTGGTGGGCTTGAGGCTCGCGCTCAAGGAGGGAACAGCCAGATGGAGCACTGTCAGATCCATTGCCAGCAGCATGCACGGGAGTGCGAGCACAAGTAATCCGATCCACTCCTTGCGGCCGGCTCGTGCAACGGCGACTTCTCGAGTCCCAGTCATCGCAGGCAATGTAAATAGGCCGCGTGGCCGATGGCGGCTATCGATGCAGCAGGTAGATTGGGCGGATGAATGGAACCAAGCCCGCTCGCGCGGTCATTGAAGTGTCGGGACTTCGCAAGACCTACGGATCGCTTGTGGCGGTTGATGAAGTTTCGTTTGAGGTTCACGACGGTGAGATTTTCGGCCTTATCGGTCCCAATGGCGCGGGCAAGACAACGACGATGGAGTGCGTCGAGGGTCTGCGCACACCCGATCGTGGAAAGATCTCGGTGTTTGGCCTCGATCCGATCCGCGACATTCACAAGCTGCAGAACCGGATGGGAGTTCAGCTTCAGGAAGCACAGCTGCAAAAACGCATCAAGGTCTGGGAAGCGGTGCACCTCTGGGCATCACTCTACGGGATGAAGTCTTCCGATGGAGAGCGCCTCCTCGAACAGCTCGGAATGGTCGATAAGCGCAACACGTGGTTCATGAAGTTGTCGGGGGGGCAAAAGCAGCGTCTCTTCATCGCGCTCGCGTTAATCAACGACCCCGAAGTCGTGTTTCTTGACGAGCTCACCACCGGTCTCGATCCGCAGGCGAGGCGTGCGATCTGGGAGCTGGTGCGCGGCATTCGAGCGCGGGGCAAGACGGTGTTCCTCACGACTCACCTGATGGAAGAGGCTGAGCGGTTGTGCGACCGCGTGGCGATAATTGACCACGGCCGCATCATCGACGTCGACAGTCCCGAAGCGCTCGTCAACCGGTATTGTCCTGAGCGCACCGTCGTGCTCATGACCGATGACCCCAGCGCCGAAGTTCTTTTCCGGGCGATGCCTCAGGTAGCGGCGGTTTCAGCCAACGGGGGACGTTTCACGATTCGCGGGAAGAGTGAGGATCTGGTGACGACAGTAATCCGGTGCTTGTCCGAGAACCGCATTCGCGTCAGCGACTTTCGCACAATTCTGCCCAACCTCGAGGATGTATTCATCAAGGTCACGGGCCACTCCATCCGGGATTAGGCGAACGATGCACGGACTTGGTCGACTTATGTGGATCGAGCTCAAGGTGTTCCTTCGCGAGCCGCTCGGTGCGTTCGGAACGGTCGTGGCACCGGTTCTTGTGCTCGTGCTTTTCGGTCGCATCGGGACCTATGTGGTCGCCGGTGGGGCTCAGAAAGCCGCCACCGCTTTTTTCACGGTCGACGTGCCGGTGTTCGTTACCATTCTGATCTCGATCAACGCCGTGGTATCGCTTGTCTCGATCATGTCCATCTACCGGGAGAGCGGCATTCTCAAGCGGCTGAGCACAACACCGCTCCGGCCGTCCACGATTCTGACGGCGCACGTACTCGTGAAGCTCTTCCTCACAAGCATGACCCTGATACTCGCGCTCTTGTTCGCCAACCGCTCACTCCTGACGGCGGCGGGAGTCCCATTCCTCAGATTCCTGCTTGCAGCCCTGATCGCAACTGCGGCCATTCTGTCAATGGGGTTCGTGATAGCCAGCTTCGTTCCCTCGGGGCGTTTTGCGCAACCAATCACGAGCGTCCTCCTCTATCCGATGATCGCGATCTCAGGGTTGTTCGTGCCGCTTTCCTCGTACTCGCCGGGGTTCAGAAGTTTTGCCCGCGTGCTGCCGATGACCTACGCAGTGTCTCTGCTTCACGGAATCTGGAAAGGCGAGGCATGGGCAGCCCACGCCGGCGACATCGGCGCGCTGTTTCTCGTCTTCGCCATTTGCACCGCGCTGTCAACCAAAATATTCCGCTGGGAGTGACCTCCCCGATTGAAGCTTCGGCTGTTTCTTGACATGCTCCGTCTTCCCGTTGTATTGACCACCCTGTCTTCGCCCGAATCCTCTTTCCAGGGAAAGCGATGGCCGTAACCGAGACGCACGACGAGGAGCTCGCCAGCAGCCCGCTCTGGAATCCCGACCTCGCTCCGACGCCGATGTCGCGGCGCACATGGTCGACGTACAACATCGCCGCCCTCTGGATCGGAATGGCGGTTGTCATCACCACGTACACGCTTGCCTCGGGCCTCATGGAGCAAGGCATGACGTGGTACCAGGCGCTGTTCACGATCCTCCTGGGCAACGTCATCGTGCTCATTCCGATGGTTCTGAACGCCCATGCGGGAACGAAATACGGTATCTCGTTTCCGGTGTTGTGCCGGGCCAGCTTCGGCGTCCGCGGCGCCAACGTCGCTGCGATGCTGCGCGCAATCGTCGCCTGTGGATGGTTCGGAATTCAAACCTGGATCGGGGGTCTGGCGCTCGATGCGCTCATGACCGCTGCATGGGCGGGATGGACACAGATCGGCATTCACACCGCGATCGCGTTCAGCGTTTTCTGGCTCATTCAGGTTTTCATTATTCTGAAGGGGACCGAAGGCATCAAAGTGCTCGAGAGCTGGTCTGCACCGCTGCTCCTCGCCGGCGGGCTCGCGCTTCTTGTGTGGGCGATACGAAACGGCGGCGGCCTCGGCGCAATCCTTCAGGGATCGACTCGACTTCAGAAGGGCGCGACGCCGTTCTGGACCCTGTTCCCGGCAGCACTGACGGCAAATGTCGGCTACTGGGCTACGCTCTCGCTCAACATCCCGGATTTCACACGTTACGCAAAGAGTCAACGCTCACAGGCACTCGGTCAGGCGCTCGGCCTTCCGGGAACGATGGCGCTGTTCGCATTCATCGGTGTGGCGGTCACGAGCGCGACAATCGTCATTTTCGGAAAGGCAGTCTGGGATCCAGTCGAGCTCATCACGCGAATAGGCTCACCGGCGGTGATCATTCTCGGCGCACTGATCGTTCTCGCCGCGCAGCTGACTACCAACATGGCGGCAAACGTCGTATCCCCGGCGAATGATTTTTCAAACCTGAGTCCAAAACGCATCAGCTATGTCACCGGCGGACTGATCACCGCTGTGATCGGAATTCTCATGATGCCGTGGCGGCTCTACTCTGACGCCGCGGCATACATCTTCACGTGGCTTATCGGGTACTCGAGCCTGATGGGTGCGCTGGGTGGCATTCTCATCGCCGACTACTGGGTGATTCGGGGTCAGAAGCTCGATTTGCGCGACTTGTTCCTGCTGAACGGACGCTACTCTTATGTTAACGGTGTTAACATAAGAGCGATTGCCGCGCTCGTCATTGCGCTGCTGCCGGTGGCGCCAGGGTTCATTCGCGCCGCGACCACGCCCGGGGGTCAGATTGCGAATCCGACAATTTTCGACCACCTCTACACCTATGCCTGGTTCGTCACCTTCATCCTCAGCTTCGCAGTTTATCTTGTGTTGATGCGCTCCCACTCCGCCGAAGTGCCGGTGGAAGTGCCTTCGTTCAGCCATCCCATCACCGAGAGTTGAGAGGTATGTCCCGAGTCGTAAAATGCGGCCTCATCCAGGCGACTCATGCCTGCAAAACCGACGAGTCGCTCGACACGATTCGCGAAGCGAACCTGGCGAAGCACGTTCCAATCATCGAGAAAGCAGCGGCCGAGGGAGTGCAGATCATCTGCATGCAGGAGATCTTCACCGGTCCCTATTTCTGCGCGGAGCAGACGACGCGGTGGTATGAGTCGACCGAGAAGATTCCGGATGGACCGACCACCAAGCTGATGCAGGAGCTGGCGGCACGACACAGCATGGTGATCGTCGTCCCTATCTACGAAGAGGACTCGCCGGGCGTCTACTACAATACCGCAGCAGTAATCGACGCCGACGGAACGTACCTCGGGAAATACAGAAAGAGCCACATTCCTCACGTGGCACCGGGATTCTGGGAGAAGTTCTATTTCAAGCCCGGCAATCTTGGCTACCCCGTGTTCAAGACGCAGTATGCCGAAGTCGGCGTCTACATCTGCTACGACCGTCACTTTCCGGAAGGCGCACGCGAGCTTGGCTTGAATGGGGCCGAGATCGTATTCAATCCGTCGGCGACGGTCGCCGGATTGTCGGAATATCTATGGAAGCTCGAGCAGCCGGCACACGCAGTCGCGAATGCGTATTTCGTCGGGGCTATCAACCGCGTCGGGCATGAGCAGCCGTGGGACATTGGCGAGTTTTACGGGCAGAGCTACTTCTGCGACCCTCGAGGACAGTTTCTCGCCACTGGCTCGCGCGATCAGACCGAGCTGGTGACCGCCGAGCTGGATCTCGACAAGATTCGCGAGGTAAGGAACGTCTGGCAGTTTTATCGTGACCGCAGGCCGGAGACGTACGGAGGGCTGGTCGAGCTTTGAAGCTCATTTCCGTCGCCGTGATCTCGGCGTTAGTGATTGGATCGCACACCGATTCGACCGGCAGCAACAGAGACCAGCGCGAAGTTGATGTGGTTGCGCTCGACTACGCCTTTCAGGTCCCGCGCGAGCTTCCGCCAGGGGCGACTACGTTCGGCTTGCAGAATAGAGGGAAGAAGAGGCACGAGTTCAACATCTTTCTGTTGAAGCCTGGTGCAACCGTAGCCCAGGTTCTCGAGCTGCAGAAAGCCGGCAAGTCAACCCAGGCTCTCGTCGAGGGACCGGTTGGAGTGTTGTTTGCGAAGCCCGGGAGGACATCCCCATCCCGCATCTCGACCGATCTTCGTCCCGGACGCGAGTACGGCGTTATCTGCATTTTTCGAGATACATCCACGGCGCCGCGGCACTTCGAGATGGGGATGTATGCGACCATTCGTGTGACCGCTCGAAAGCCGATGCGTTCGCGGGTGGCCGCGCGTGTCGACACGATCATCGGATTCGATTACGCGTTCCGTTACCCGCGACAACTCGCCGCCGGCAGGCATACGTTCGTGTTCAGAAACGAAGGCAAGCATCGGCATGAGTTCAGCGTGACGCTGCTCAAGCCGGGAGTGACTCTCGCGAACGTGCTCGAGGTAGACAAGGTCGACGGGGACATCGATCCACTCATCGACACAGGCATGGGATTGGTGTGGGCGCGCGCGGGCGAGATGGCCCTCGGTCGTCTCGAGATGAACCTTCTCCCGGGACGCGAATATCTGATCGATTGCGGATTCACGGATGATGACAAATCTCCGCCGCACTACAAACTCGGGATGTACGGCAGTATCAAGACGGGTTCACCAGGCAAATGATGAGCACATTCGAAGATTTCGATGAGTATCAGGAGCTGGCACTTCGCACTGCATCACCGCAAAGCACGAAGTCAGAGCAGACATTGCTCGACGCAGCGGCACTCGGCCTCTCGGGAGAATCGGGAGAGATCGCGGATCACGTGAAGAAGATCCTGTACCACGGTCATCCTCTCGATGACGAAACTCGCGAAAAGATCGCGAAAGAGATTGGAGACATTCTCTGGTATTGCGCTGTCGGCGCGAGGGGGATCGACATGAGTCTGTCGGAGATCGCGCGGATGAACGTCGAGAAGCTCCGGAAGCGTTATCCGGAGGGGTTCAGCACCGAGAAGAGTCTCAACCGTCCGCACGGATAGCGAGCAACCTGCATTAACGCGACGCATTTTGCCGAATCAGTTCGACGGACGCTTCCGAGAATGCGCGTCCGCGCTGCGGAAATTGGAGGTCGCGAAGTGCCGCAGCTCGTCCGGCAGAACTTCGTTTTCCGTCTGGATCGCTAGCGCGACGAGGTCGGGCGCGGCCCGCCCTTGCGGGGTAGTCGCGAGACGCTAAGATGGAGCGAGACGACCACGAGGAGCCGCCATGTTTATTCGCCTCTCTACCGCCCTGCTGCTCGTCGCTTCAACCCTTTCCGCCCAGCAGCCAGCGGTTCCGCTTTACAAGGATCTAGGCACCCACCGCAAGGCAATCGGCACGCAAGTCCCCCTCGCACAACAGTATTTCGATCAGGGGCTTCGCCTGGTTTACGGCTTCAACCACGCGGAGGCAATCAGGTCCTTCACGCGTGCGGCGGAGCTCGACCCCTCGTGCGCCATGTGCTATTGGGGAATCGCGTACGCTTACGGTCCACACGTTAACGCCGGGATGGATTCTGCGAGTGGAGTTGCAGCGTACCAGGCCGCGCAAAAGGCGCTTTCGCTGAGCCGCAACGCGACGCCGTGGAAGCGGGCATACGTGCGCGCTGTTGCAGCGCGCTACGCCGCGGTGCCGCTGGCCAATCGCGCGAAGCTCGACACCGCGTATGCAAACGCGATGAGAGACGTCGCGCGGACCTATCCAAACGATCTCGACGCAGCGTCGCTTTACGCGGAATCACTGATGGACCTGCGACCCTGGAACTACTGGACGCCGGCGGGAAAGCCCTATCCCGGTACGCAGGAGATCGTGAGGCAGCTGGAGCGAGTGATCGCGCGTAATCCAAATCACCCCGCGGCGTGTCACTACTTCATCCATGCTGTTGAGGCTGCGAATCCCCAACTCGCGGTGCCTTGTGCGGAGCGTCTTGCCCGCCTGATGCCAGGCGAAGGGCACATGGTCCACATGCCGGCTCACATTTACGTTCGCGTCGGCAGATACAGCGATGCCGCAGCCGCCAACGTCCATGCGATCCACACCGACGAGGTGTTCATCGAGGGCCAGAAGCCGACGACGGTATATTCCCTCGCCTACTATCCGCACAACATTCACTTCCTTGCATTTGTCTCGACACTGGCTGGGAAGAGCGCCCAGGCAATCGAGAACGCAAAGCTGTTGAAGTCGAAGGTCAATCTCGACGTGGCGCGCAGCGTCGGCATGCTCCAGGAGATGGTCCCTTATTATGCGCTGACGCTCACGACATTCGGACGCTGGGATGACGTGCTCGCTGAACCGCTTCCCCCGTCTGATATCCGCTTCCCGTACGCGATGGCGTACTACGCGCGCGGAGTCGCACACGCGGCGAAAGGTCAGTTCGACGAGGCGAGAATGGACCTCGACACGGTGAAGGCGATCGACGCGGCGACACCTGCTGACGCTGAATCAAAAACGCCCGTCTCGATTGCCGTCCACGCGCTGATGGCCGAGATCGCGACGCGAAGCGGCAAGCTCGGCGAGGGAATCGCTCACTTCCGCGAAGCGCTGAAAATCGAGGACGCGGGTCTCTACTTCGAGCCGCCGAAGTGGTACTACCCAGTCCGCCAGTCACTCGGTGCCGCGCTGCTGAAAGCCGGTCGCAACGCCGAAGCGGAAGCAGTGTACCGCGATGATCTCAAGCGCTTTCCTGAGAACGGGTGGTCGCTGTTCGGGCTTGCTGCTGCATTGAGAGCGCAGGGTAAGTCCGCCGAAGCGGCAGCCGTTGAGAAGCGGTTTGCCAAGGCGTGGGCTGGAGCTGACGTTAAGCTTACAGCGTCGCGTTTTTGAGGGGCCGACAATCGGAGTAACGGGTAACGGCGAAAAAAAACCGTTGCCCGTTGCCCGTTTCCAGCTACGCGTACCCGTACCAGTTGGCCGTTCCCCGACTGCCGTTACCGGACTGCCGTTACTCGTTGCCCGACTGCCGTTACCCGTTGCCCGACTGCCGTTACCCGTTGCCCGGCTTCCGCGGTCCATCGCCCGGCGGGTTGAGTTTTTTCAGTAGGCCGTACAACATCTTCCTCACGTCGACCACCCGGACTAACAAACCTGAGTAATCGGGTTCCGTGACCATTCCAATGTCGCGGGCGATCTGAAGGTGCCCCTCGACTTCCGATACTGAAGCAATCGAGTATCTGACATACCGCGCGAACTCGACGGGACTGTCGTGCACGCTCCCTTCGACGATGTTCGTCGGCACCGACATCGCAGCGCGGACGAGCTGGTCGCGGAGTGTCGCGCTCCCAACGCCACGCATGCGAGGCGCGACTCGATGCGCATCAATCAATAGATCCTGAGCTGCTCGCCAAACCCGCAATTCTCTGAAGTCGCCCACGCCGAATCCTTAGCCTGTGGGCGTCGAATACCGTCATCGTTTCATCTCGTGCGGACACCGAACACTACACTTTGCTGTAGGCGCCGTTGCACGGGATTGCTGCACACAGGCCTCGGTCAGCTTATCGCGGGAAACGTGCTACTGCAGACGGGCGTCGGCTGGCGGGCGACAGCCAACAGGTACGGGTACGGATACCGGGAAACAGGTAGCGGGTCGCCGGCAACGGGTAACGGAATCCTAGCTCTTGCTGGTTTCAACCGACCCAACAAACTCTCTGGCAGCAGCAATAACATTGTGCCTTACTTCCTCGAGCGTCCCCGGAATAAGAGCACCAGATGCCCGAGCGTGCCCTCCCCCGCCAAATTGCCGCGCAAACTCGTTGACGTTCACCTTGCCAGTGCTCCGGAACGAAACCTTGATCTTCCCGTGCCCAAGATCGCGAAAGAAAACAGCAAGCCGTGTCCCGCCGACGGACCGGGGATGCTCCGCGATTCCCTCGAGATCCTCCGACTTGAGCCCGTACTCCTCGGCAGCCCCGGCAGCAACTGAGATCCACGAGATACCGTAGGCAGGGTCAACCTCGAGCGTAGCCAGAGCGTCGCGCAGAAGATGAAGCCGGCCGATGGGCAGCGACGCGTACAGCCGTCGGTACATCTCCTCCGGCTCGACACCGGCTGCGAGCAGCTGGCTCGCAACGGCAAGACAACGCGCGCTCGTATTGCTGAACCGGAATCCGCCAGTATCGGTGAGCACCGCCACGTAAAGCGCGCTCGCAATCTCCGGCGTTATCTCAATTCCGAGCGTTACCGCGATGTCGTAAATCAGCTCCCCCGTCGCGCACGCGGTGGTGTCCGCGAGCATGTTCTGCGACGGCGGCTCGTCGCTCGGGACGTGATGATCGATGACAAGCTTCGGGACTTTCAATCCCCGCACCGTATCGGCCAGCGAGCCGAGCCGCTTCACGTCAGCTATGTCGACGACGATCAGCAGGTCAACTCCCCTGAGCGCGGCGGGTCCCTTTTCTGTTTGATCGTCGACGTCATTCCCCAGAAGGAATCGGAATGTCTCAGGCCACGGCGTGGGATTCACGATCCTGGCTTTCATCCCGCGCGTCTCGAGGAGCCGCGCCAGCGCCGCCTCGGACCCGCAGCCATCGCCGTCGGCGTTGATGTGAGTGCTGATTGCGACAGAGCGCCCCGCGCGAAATTCTCGCGCGAGGCGCTCTATGGCTTCGACTCGGTGTGGTGCTACCGATAGAAGATCAACCACTCGATTCAGTGGCCGCCACGCGCGAGTGCGCCTTCCCGTACAGGAAGTAGATGAGGAAGCCGATGATCAACCAGACAATCAGTCGAATCCACGTATCACTCGGCAGACTGATCATCATGTAACCGCAGATCAGGATGGCCAGAATCGGCACGAGCGGCACCAGCGGCGTTCGGAACGGCCGCGGAATGTCGGGGCTCGTTCGGCGAAGCATGATGATTCCGGCGGACACAATGACGAACGCCAGCA
>JBDSVO010000289.1:0-5631 GCA_039927215.1 Gemmatimonadaceae bacterium | reverse complement strand
GTGTCAAAGCCCTTCGTTTTTCTGCCAGAGTAGAACTGGCCGTCGCTGCAATGGTGCTGATGGTGACGGCTTTTCTTGTCGCGTTGCCTTTACCGGAGTAGACGCTATTACTGAGTCAGGAATCGTGTCATGCTTTCGAGGAAGAAGGGGAGTCTGGACGGTATCCCGAATCCTGGGGTAGCGGGGGCGTAGTTTCGGTCCGTCGGTGGGCGATTAAGGTCAGGGCGGCGACACGCATGAAAACGGCAGCGCCGGCATGCTGTCCGACTCACGCTTTCTGCTCGATCGCGAAGTCTGGGCTCACCACAACATCCGCGAGCTCCGACTGTAGACTGATGATCCCGTGCTCGACCGCAAGAACTCGATCGGTAACCGGGTCGTCACGGTCACGGTTTCGGTCTCGCCGCCGCTCCCGCGTTTCGTGGTGGGTGGCGCGCAGGAAGATCCGAATGTCGATCTCCGGCATCGAGAGGATATAAGTCCCCTCGGCGATCAGCACTGGAGTCTTCGAGAAATCCAGACGCTGGGTCAGCATCCGGTCGGATGGATAGTCGACGAGCGGCGTTGTGATATCATCGCGTCCCTGGCGAAAAGCGACCAGATCTGATCTGAGGCGGTCGAGATCCACTTCCTGGGGCCCTGCGTTTTTCACATCGAGACACCGGTTCTCGTGATTCGCCCGCGGTGGAAGACGGAAATAGTTGTCCTGATGAATTACCACCGCCGGAATACCTGCACGCCCGAGCTCCTCCGCTAGGCACAGCGCCGTAACCGACTTCCCGCTACCCGATTCACCCGCGATTCCGATCACGGTCCGTTCTCGCTCCCTCAGGCCGAAGTCAGCGTCGAGCCGCGATCGAAGTGAGGCCGCGAGCCGGAAATACGCCGGCTTCAACTCAATGGTGTTGCCGCCGTTCGTCGCGGTGAGAAGGCCCAATCGGTCGTACGACGCGGCGTGCAACAGTATGAGACCTGTCGCTGAGTATGCCATGTGAGAAGTGCCGCTCGGCTTTCCGGTTGTGCCGTGGAGATACTCGTGAAACAGGAAGTCGCTGCGCGATTCAATTCGCGTTGCGACGATGCTGCGCAGCCGGTCGAGATCCGCATGCCGATTTTTCTGAACGAGCGCACGCGCCAACCATCCCAGCCATATCGGCCAGATACCGCCGTTGTGATACTCATGCGGGCGATTCCTGAACTCGAACAGGAAATACTTCGACAGAGTCGGCCAGTCGGGGTGCAGCTCGTCGATTACTGGATGAAACGCGGGCGGCAGTTCCGACCGCGCGAGGAATCGCTCGGCAATCCATTCGAGCGAGGCCGATCCCAGCGCCGGTGCAACGCCCGACACGCAAAGCAGGACGCATGCGGCCAGGTCGAAGATGTCCCAGCTCTTGCCTGCTGAAAAGCTGGCGACAGGATGCCCTCGATTTGGATCAATCAGAGAGCGGATGATCGGCGAGTAGAATCCCCCCGTGTTCGAATCACCCTTTGCTGTCGGCCAGTAATTGATCTCGATCGCCCGCTCGATCAGGTCGGCCTTATCTCCCCAAGCGGGCTCGTCATACGTTGACGCAAGGAGACGCAGCCCCCACGCGCGCAGCACCTGGTCGTAGAGGATGTAGCCTTCGTAGACATACTCGTCAGCCCAATTCCCTCCGGGCGGAATGAACACGAGGTGTCGGCCGTTGTACTCCAGACTGGCGAGGAGATGAACGGCCGAGCGCACAGAGTCCCTGAACGGCGCAGGATCGAGCGCACCAGCCCGCGCCGCGAGTGCTACGCCGATGAGATACCAGGTGGCTGCATCGACGCGTGGCACAAGGGTGCCGAAGCTCACGCTTGCCGACGGATGCGGACCCGGCCGGTAGTTGGAGGCAACCTGCCCTTCCGGTCCCTGGAGATTTCGAAGCAGCTCGAGCGTGCGCACCAATCCATTCGAGATTACCTCGTCTTCAATCAGAAGGCCCGCGATTCCTGCCATGACGGCGTCGCGCGTGAAGACCGACGCGTAGTTCGCATCGTGGGACGCCGATGCGAGGATGCCATCCGGCACACTCAAAGAGCGGAGGAGTGTTACTGCTGGATGATATTGCAGCGAGGGTGCTTCCACGTCGGATTCTCTTGACCGCTTGGAGTTGGCGACGCAGCGAATCTCCTTCCGCGCTTACATAGCCCGGCTCGCAGGTAAAGCGCAACTCCGGTCTCGCCCTGTTTGCAATCGACACTGCGATCGGTAGGTTTGCCACCTCATGGAAACTCCGCGATCGGTGAGCAGTTTCGTCGCGAGGCCTCAGCTTTCGTTCTGGCAGATCCTGAACATGAACGTCGGATTTTTCGGCATTCAGTACAGCTTCGGCCTGCAACAGAGCAACATGAGCCTCATCTACAAATACCTCGGCGCCAACGAGGCTGCGCTTCCGCTTCTTTGGCTCGCTGGCCCAATGACCGGTTTGCTTGTTCAACCTTTCATCGGCGCACTCAGCGATCGAACCTTGAGTCCGCTAGGCCGGCGCACCCCTTATTTCCTCATCGGTGCCGTGCTCTGCAGCCTGAGTCTTTTTGCGATGCCATTCAGCCCGACACTCTGGATGGCGGCCAGCCTCCTATGGATTCTCGACGCTGCCAACAACATCACCATGGAGCCTTACCGCGCTTTCGTCAGTGACAAGCTCGATGCCTCACAGCATTCCCTTGGCTTCCTGACACAAAGCGCGTTGACCGGACTAGGGCAGACGCTGTCGTATCTCACTCCATCGCTCCTGGTCGTACTCGGCATGAACAGGGATCGCGTGAACGCCCACCGCATTCCTGAAATCACCATTGTTGCATTCATCATCGGCTCGATCTTCTCGATTTCGTCAATACTCTGGACCGTGAGGACGACGAAGGAGATTCCGCTGCCGCCGGACGAGCAGGCACGGATCAGGGCGCTGCCGCGGGGATTCCTTTCCTCGCTCCGGGAAATTGTGTCGGCCATGGGAGATATGCCGACGACAATGAAACAGCTCGCACCGGTGTGCCTCTTTCAGTGGTACGCGATGTTCTGTTACTGGCAGTACATCGTGTTGTCGCTGTCAACCACGCTGTTCCGAACCACCGATGCATCGACGCCCGCGTTTCGGGAGGCGGGCCTGATAAATGGCCGCATCGGCGGCTTCTACAACTTCGTTGCTTTCGTCGCGGCGTTCGCGCTCGTGCCATTCACTCGGCGCTTCGGGCCAAAGGTGATGCACTCGCTCTGCCTCATGCTCGCCGGGATCGCCATGATTTCGATTCCGTTGATCAGCGACCGCGCTCTGTTATTCCTGCCGATGGTAGGCGTTGGGCTCGCGTGGGCCAGCATGATGGGTAATCCGTACGTCATGCTCGCCGGCAGTCTTCCGCAGCAGCGCGTCGGGGTCTACATGGGGATCTTTAACATGTTCATTGTCATTCCCATGATGATCCAGATTTTTACGCTGCCCCTCTATTACCGGGCGTGGTTGGGAGGCAATCCGGAAAACGTGATCCGGCTGGCCGGCGGGTTGTTGATGTGCGCAGCTGTTGCCGTGCTGTTCGTGAAGATGGCGGCTCCGGATACGGTCCGGATTTCCCGAGACGGCGAAGCGGTGCCGGTGGTCGCGTAGATAGAGCCGACCGGCGGCGCGATGGAGCGCGAGCCTGACTGCCACGCCCGTGGAGAAAATCGTAAAGACCACCCATCTCTTGTCGTTGATGCGAATCATTGGCGGGCCCGGTACGCTGGCCCGCGCAACGCTCGTCCCGGCAGCGCGGCAGTGACCTTGCCATCGTCGACGACGAGCTGCCCGTTGACCATCACATGCGTTACACCCGTTGACAACTGTTGAGGCTGCTCGAACGTCGCGTTGTCGATTATCGCCGCTGGATCGAAGACCGTGATATCAGCGAACATTCCGGGCCGGAGCAGGCCGCGATCGGTCAGACCGACTCGCTGCGCAGCGAGGGACGTCATCTTTCGAATAGCGAACTCGAGAGAGATCACTGAATCCTGCCTCACGTATCGGCCGAGTATCCGCGGGAACGTACCAAAGCCGCGTGGATGCCCGCGCTCACCCCATGCGCCTGTGGAATCGGGACTGCGCGCGCCCGCATCCTGACCCACCGAGACCCAGGGCTGCCGCATTGCGAAACGCAGAGCGTCTTCGTTGAAAGAAAAGTAAATCGCGCTCGTCCGCCCGCGATCGGCGATCAGAAGATCAAACGCTGCATCGTACGCGTCAGCGGCGCCGCGCATAGCGGCGATCTCCGGCAATCGCTTTCCCTGGTATTTCTTCAAGGAATCGGCGTTGACTTCATTCACCATCGTTCGGTCCGCAGTGCGGATCCCGGCCGCACTGTCCTCCGCCAGCTCTTTTTTCAGCCGGGCTCTCACCGCGGGATCCCTGAGTCGTGCAACCAGGGAGTCGCTTCCGCCTTCCTGCACCCACGTATTGAGCATCGCGGCGAGGCCGGTTCCGCTCGCCGTGTATGGGTACTGATCCGCGGTGACGTCGATTCCTACGCGGCGCGCCGAGTCGATCAATGCCACCGCCTGCTGCATCTGCTCCAGCGAGCGGGACTTGATGTGCCTGATCTCCGCCCATGTGCCCGCTTCTGCGGCGATACGGATTGTCTCCCGAACCGCATCGAGCAGCGCTGCTCCTTCGCTCCGCATATGCGTCGCGTACCCACCGCGATAGGGAACTACGAACTTCGTCAGCGCAATGAGCTCCTCCGTCGAGAAGAACGTACTCGGTAGATAGATCAATCCGGTTCCCATTCCCATGGCGCCGTCTCGCATCGCTGAATCGATCAGCGCGCCCATCTGGGCCATCTCGGCGGGAGTCGGATGACGATTGACACCTCCCATTACCGCGCGCCGGACCGAGCTCGTCCCGACGTACGTACCGAGGTTGATAGCAGTGCCGCGACGCTCGAGCTCGCGGAAGTACCCGTCGAGCGAGTTCCACGGCTGCTGGCTATTTGGCGCTTCGCCAAGCGCCAGATTGGGCCACGCCGAGCTGACCTCACCGGTGATCTCGCTGGTGATTCCTTGCGTGATCTTTGAAACGGCATGAGGCCCGCGAAGGATGGACGACTCCGAATGCCCGAGCATATCAATAAAGCCGGGCGCAACGACTTGGCCCTTCGCGTCGATTACGCGTTTTGCGCCGAGACTCGGCAGTGCTGGACCAACGTACGCAATGCGGTCGCCACGCGTGGCCACGGCTCCGCGATACCACGGATTGCCTGTCCCGTCTACGATCCGCGCATTCGTGATGAGAATGTCGTAACCGGCCGACGCGCCGGGGACCACCGTTGCTCGCGGCGCACAGGCTGCGAGTACAAATACAACGAATCCGAGACCGCGTCTCACGTCGCTGCTCCGAGCTCCTTCGTTGCCTTCTCGATTTCAGCCGTCATCGCGTCGAGCGCCTTAGCAATGATCACTATCTGCGCAACCGTCTCCTGCCAGTTGCGCTGCTCGATTGCTTCGCGCACTCCTGGAAGCGTCTTCACGCCGTAACCCGTGTAATATCCCGGGGCGTAGATCTGATGGCGGAACCATGACCTCCGCGGTAACCCGGCTTGAGCGGTGAGCGCGCGCTCGGTGCGCATCAGAGTTTT
>JBDSVO010000288.1:0-4725 GCA_039927215.1 Gemmatimonadaceae bacterium | reverse complement strand
CGAGGTTGCGCTCGGGCAGCCAGTAGCTTTCGATCGTCCCGCGATTGAAGCGATGAAGGATCTCGTGCAGCTCGGGAGTATCGAGCACCGGATCGCTGTATGCCCAAACCGCAATCGCACCGCCTGGGGCCAGAACTCGCTTTACCTCTCTGAACAACGCTTCCGGGTCGAGCCAGTGAAGGGCCTGAGCGACCGTTACGAGATCGACTGACTTGTCGGAGAGGCCGCTCGAATCCGCCCGAGCGACGCGATACTCGATGCCCGACCGCGGTTCGGCGCGGGTAATTTGTTCAGCGCTCGCGTCCGTCGCGACAACGCGGTCGAAGTGGGGGGCAAGTCCGCGGGCCGCCTGTCCGTTTCCGGTGGCGCAGTCGAGTGCGACGCGACGGAACCGGGGCAGCCCTGCAATAAACTCGAACAGCTCTCTCGGATACTGCGGCCGGTAAATGCGGGATGCAGAACCGGCTCTATACGCGCGGCCAGATTGCCCTTGCCGTGCTTCTTGGCCTGTTCGTTCTGTTCTTCATGCTGAGGCGATGAAGGTGGCCTTCCACAGATTGAGAAAACGACACCGGACTGGGCGGCACTTTCCATTTTACGCAGGATAAAGCCTTTGGTACGGCTCCTGCATGCAGTCCCGGCAACCCTCGTCAAATTTGGAGTATCCATGCCACACGAGTCTCAGCATGGCGGAACTTCCACCACAAACATGCCCGACCGGATGCAGCAATGTCTCGACGCATGCACCGACTGCCGCAACAGCTGCCTCAGCTCAATACCACACTGCCTCGAACTCGGCGGGAAACACGCCGCCGCAGATCACATCGGCCTTCTCCTCGATTGCGGTGCAATCTGCGGAACCGCCGCGGGATTCCTGAGCAGACGCTCGCCCAGCCACATGAGCGTGTGCCGCGTTTGTGCCGAGGTTTGCCGAAAGTGTGAGCAGTCCTGCCGCGAGCTCGCCGACGACGCCATGATGCGCGAGTGCGCCGAAAGCTGCGGTCGGTGCGCAGAGTCGTGCGAGCGTATGGCGTCGTAGCACACTGGCACACGTCGCACCGCTCTGCGAGCGACATCGGGGCTGCGGCAACTTAGTAGGCTTGAACGCCCGGCGAACGCGCTGCCTGAGCTCATCCTCTCGCGTCAGCAGAATCAGGGCGAGATTGTTCGCGACTACCAGCGAAGGCGGCATGATCCAGCTCACCGTCATATTCGGCGGCGCCGCACCAACCGTGTCGAGCCGGTCGGTATCGCGCGCCAGTGCTCCAGCGTCGCCATATATGTACACTTGCAGCTCGCCGCCGAGTCATCCACCGGGATCAGTATCCGCGTGAAAACCGGGAATGCATCTCGTTCCGACACGCTGTCAGGCCGCACCAGCAGAACTGGAATGGAGATATGCCTGATCACGTCTTCGGCTACACTTCCGCTTGCTGCTCAAATCACTCCACCACGCCCGTGCGTAGTCATCGCTATTAGTTTGGGCCGTTTGCTTTACGTGAGCGTCGAGCGCCGGGACAACGGCGCCATCAAGGAGAGAGGTGGTAACATTCGCTCTGCTCTCCGCCCGCAGCTGCTCGGCCCTGGTGGTGAGATAGCCACCCATTTGCGCGCGCTCATCTCGTTCCAGGCGCGACTCGAATGTAGATGTGTTGGCTCCCGCGTTTCCGGAATGGAAGTGGGCCAGATCGACGCACACTCGCGAAGTCCGTCCAGCCAGGGCGCGAACGAGCGGAATCACACACTCACTGAAGGTGGAGCCGTCGAGCGGGACGAGGATTCGGGTTACCATATTCTCGCAGGAGGTTGTTGCTTCTTGAATCAGTACGTCGCGCACGTCGCGGGCGTGATCTGCCAGCTCGGTATATTTCACCATGGACTCATGCGGACATCGTCCAGCAGATACAATGAAAGGTACCACGACTCTCGTTCACGGATCCGTATCCTTACGGAGAAGCGATGAGCGTTAGCAACTTCGACGAAATCGATCGTTTCCATCCTCCATGCTCGCGAGCGATCTCATTTGCGTCGGGGATTTTTCTGGCGCTGTCTCTAGTCATGGCATCAGGCTGCCGCGATCAGAAATCAGATCCGGAGAGCAGCAACACGTCTTCATCTCGCGTTGGCCCTGCCGATAGTTTTCCGCCACACGAGCACGACACCATCGACGCGCCCAAGGGCGTCTGGGAATCGCGAACTGTGCGCGGAGCCCTTGAAGCGGCTGGCCTTGGACCCGTCAGCGACGATGGAGTTGTCAGTCTGGCTTTCCTGGGACCTGAGGGAACCCGTTTCGGCGTGCCTGGTGCTGAAGTTCAGGTCTACATCTATGCTGACGCGATCGCGAGATCGCGGGAAACCGATTTGATCGATTCGCTGAAGGTGGCTCCGGCCCGCGGGCACGTCGACTGGAGGATGCCACCTTCGATCATCGTGATGAATAACGCCGCGGTGATCGTGCTCAGCTCGGACGAGGTCCTGAGGAAGCGGATTCACGCCGCCGTGCGCCTGCACGACGTAAGGCAAAGCCGATGAGCGACGCCATTCCATCGTCCGATCACAACGAGAAGGAGCCTCACAACCACTCCCGGGAGTCGGACATGCGCGACACAGTTCTCGTCCCCCTGGACGGCTTGACCGACAGCGAACAGGTACTGTCGGTCGCACTCGCTATCGCCCAGGCAATCGGCGCTACGGTCGATCTCACTCACGTGCATCAGGTCCTGCCGTACTTCGGCGAAGCGCCAGCGTACGACAACGCCCTGGACATCGAGGAGGCACATCGCATGCGCGAGCCGATCATCGCGCTCGCCCAGCAGTCCGCCCGAGAGCACGGAGTGCCGGTGACCGCGACACTTCTACTCGGGTCGGTCGCCCGCACACTCGAGGAGTATACGTCTGAACGCGCCGTAAGGTTGATCGTGATGGCCTCCCACGGCCGAGGGGGACTGAGTCGCGCACTGCTCGGGAGCGTGGCGGATCGGCTCATTCGACGTAGCCAGACCCCGGTGCTTCTCGTGCGTCCCGTCGATGGAAGCGCGGCGCCCAAAGTGAAGTGGCCACCGGCCCGCGTGTTGGTTCCGCTCGACGGATCTGAACTGGGTGAAGAGGTGCTCGCCCCCCTGACGCAGCTCATCGGCCTGGCTGGGAAAGAATTGTTTCTGCTTCGCATCATTGAACCCATGCCGTCCCTCGAACCGTTCCCCGATATCGCGGGCATCGTTGACGGAGACGCGACGCGGGAGACACGTGACGCGGACAATGCCCAGGCAGCTGAAGAGAGTCAACGCTACCTCGACAAGTTCGCGGCCCGTCTACTTGATGAGGGCGTGCGCACGCGAACGCACGTCGCGATACATGCATCTGCGGCGGATGCCATTCTCGAGTATGCGACCGAGAGCGGAGCGGATCTCATCGCGCTAGCTACGCACGGTCGGGGTGGGCTCACGCGCGCATTCGTGGGAAGCGTGGCGGATGAGGTGATGCGCAAGGCAACGGTGTCGGTATTGATCGTCGCACCCAACCGGAAACTGGCGGAAGATGGTGACGAACGGACGAGATGAGTCAGGCTGGCGGTCCCGAGTCGTGAGGTAAAACGCGGCGATCAGCCAGTCTTCGCCGCTGATCGTTTGCCGAGCGCCTCAGCGACCAACGCCTGCCCTTCCGAAAGGATGCGCTCGAGATGCTGCTCTCCCATAAAGCTTTCCGCGTAGACCTTGTACAGTTCCTCCGTGCCCGACGGGCGGGCTGCGAACCATCCGTGTTCGGTCGTCACCTTGATCCCGCCGAACGGCTCGTGATTTCCCGGTGCCTCGGTGAGCATTCCCGTAATCCGCTCGCCGGCAAGCTGGTCCGTGTCGATCACAGCCGGCGACAATTGCGACAACGCCGCTTTCTGCTCCGATGTCGCCGGCGAGTCGATGCGCCGATATGATGGCTCGCCCAACTCTCGCGTGAGCTCGCTGTACAGCACCCCCGGATCGCGCCCCGTCACAGCTGTCATCTCGGCCGCGAGCAGTCCGAGAACGATACCATCCTTGTCGGTCGTCCACGGGGTACCATCGCTCCGCAGAAATGACGCGCCCGCGCTCTCCTCTCCTCCGAACGCGAGCGAACCGTCGATGAGTCCATCGACGAACCATTTGAATCCGACGGGCACTTCCATCAGCGGCCGGCCGAGCCGGGCCGCAACGCGATCGATCATGGCGCTGGTCACCATCGTCTTTCCGATGGCTGCGCCCGCCGGCCAATCGGGCCGGTGCGAAAACAGGTACGAGATCGCGACCGTCAGATAGTGGTTGGGATTCATGAGGCCGGCGCGGCCCGTCACTATTCCGTGCCGGTCGTGGTCCGTGTCGCAGGCCCACGCGACGTCGAAGCGATCCTTGAGACCCATCAGCCGCCGCATCGCGTAAGGCGACGAGGGATCCATCCTGATTCGGCCGTCCCAGTCCACGGTCATTAAGCTGAAGGTGGGGTCGACCTCATCGCTCACGATCGTCAGCGGAATGCCGTACTGCTCGGCGATCCTCCCCCAGTAGGCGACCCCCGCACCACCGAGGGGGTCAACTCCAAGCGCGAGTCCGGAGCCGCGGATCACGTCGAGATCGACGACGCTGGCGAGATCCCCGATGTAGGCGCTCGTATAGTCGTGCCGGTGTGTCGTCGCTGCGCGCAGCGCACGCTCGAGAGGCATGCGTTTGACACCGCGTAGCTCATCGGCGAGCA
>JBDSVO010000287.1:0-7593 GCA_039927215.1 Gemmatimonadaceae bacterium | reverse complement strand
GCCGCCAAGCCACGTAGATAAGACGTTCGCGCCCAGAATCTGGTCACCGGGAACGCGCATGATGTCGACATCCAGCACGACAAAATCCGCATACTTTCCGGCCGACAGGGAGCCGAGGATTTTCTCCTGGAATCCCGCATAGGCAGGCCAGAGAGTCATTGCCTTCAATGCCTCTTCGCGCGTCATTCTCTGTTCAGGATACCAGCCACCGGGCGGTTGGTTCCGTGGATCCTGGCGGGTTACAGCAGCATGGAAAGACAGTAGCGGATTCACGTCCTCAACCGGGAAATCGCTTCCATTCGGGATGATTGATCCGAGATCGATGAGTGAGCGCCATGCATACGCGCCGCGAATCCTTTGGTGACCCACTCGATCTTCGGCCCAACCCATGTCGCTCGTCTGGTGACTCGCCTGCATCGATGGAATCACACCAAGCTGGCTGAAGCGCGGGATATCCTGAGGCGACAACACTTGCGCGTGCTCGATGCGAAATCGGTGATCGGCTGTTGGTACGGCCCTGAGGGCCCCCGCGAACGCATCGAGCGCAACCCGATTTCCACGGTCGCCGATCGCGTGCGTATTCACCTGAAATCCGGTTCTCAACCCCAGTTCGGCGACCTGCTGGATGTGCGCCGGCTGGCTGACGAGCAATCCGACGTTGCCTGGATCGTCCGAGTAGGCGGCAAGCAGCGCGGCACCACGTGAGCCGAGCGCGCCATCGGCGTACGTCTTGATCGCGCGCACCCAGATCCGGCCGCCGTAGAGCCCGTTCCGCGGACCACGATTCGTGTAATACCGGATGTCCGGTTCATTGTCGGACACCATCACGTAATTGCGGAGATTGAACCTGCCCGCGCGCGCGAGAGACTCGAAAATTTCGATCGCACGCCGGGATTCGCCTGCATCGTGGATGCCGGTTAGTCCCCAGCGATTTGCTTCAGCGACTGCCGCTAGAGTCGCGTCGCGCAGCGTCGCGTCCGACGCCGACGGAATTCTCCGGCTCACAAGGCCCGACGCGTTGTCGACAAATACGCCCGATGGATCGCCGTTCGGAAGCCGAACGATCCTTCCACCTTCGGGGTCTTTCGTGGCCGCGGTAATGCCAGCGAGACGCATCGCCATCGCGTTTGCTAGAATTGCGTGGCCGTCGATGCGGCGGACCACGACAGGATTCTTCGGCGTCGCTCGCGAAAGCGCCTCGTGCGTCGGAAAACTCTTCTCCGGCCAGAGATTCTGGTCCCACCCCCGCCCCTCGATCCACTCACCGGGCTTCACGGTTCGCGCGCGCTCCGTCACACGACGGATGACTTCATCGTAGCTGCTCGAGCCGGCGAGCAGGACGTTGCGGAGCGACGTAGCGAGCCCGAGCAGGTGCGCATGAGCGTCTACCATGCCGGGAATGACGATGCGCCCTTTGAGATCGACGATGCGGGCGTTGTTCCGGCCGAGCACGCGAGCCTCTGAATCCGACCCGACAAAGACAATTCTGTCGTCTTTCACCGCGAGTGCGGAAGCCATTGGCCTCGCGTTGTCTACAGTATAGATGCCTGCGTTGATGAAGATGAGGTCGGGCCGCTCGACGCTGGCGCGTGACGGAGCGGAGGGGCGCTGCGCGTCCGCCTGCTCTCCGGCAAGCGCCATTGAGGCAACCGCAGCGACGGCGAAGACGCCATTTTTGACCGTAGCGTGAAGGAATTGTTTGAGAGTCATGCCGGATTCTGCTTCGTCCGTAGAATCGGCGCCAGAGCGAACGGGCAGTAACTTCCGTCGATGATTCGGCGGATTCTGATATTCGCTCTGATGGCGACGAGTGCCGGCGCGTGCAGGCCGCTTCCGCCGGGCGTGAGAGCGCCAACCGAGATCTGGGCGATCTGGTCGCCCGATTCCCGGCGCGTGGGCGCGCCCGCTGGATTCGCGGCGATGGCCGACACGTGGATCGCTCTCGATACCATCAGCTTCAGGCCAACCGTGATCTCGCGCATGGCGCCTGAGGGCATGCCAGCCGACGAATCATCAGCCGCCAGTCTCGTTCCCGCGCGGCATGCTTTGGTGATCACGTCATTTCAGGGAAACCGATATCACGCCGATGTCATCCGAGGCTTGACCGAGAACAGTGACGCCGTCGCGGTCGCTGCCGGCTCGCTCGCATCGTTGTTGAAGTCCTCCCTGGCTCAGGCGGTAATTCTGGATTTTCAGGAGATGACCGCCGAAGATCTGCCGACGCTGATGGATGTCTCTCGCACAATCGCGGATTCATCGCGTGCCCACTCGGCGGCGCCTGTCATCATGATGATTCCCGCAGCCGACAGCGCCGGCTACCCTGCGAGAATTCTCGGACGAGTCGCCGATCTATTACTGGTGAAGCTTTTCCCGGAGCACGGTGTTGCAACGCCGGCCGGGCCGATTCTCTCGCCCACATGGTTCACGCGCAGGCTCGGTCAGCGCGCGAGCGAGGCAGGCGTGAACAGAGTGATTGCGGGTATTCCGGCCGATGGCGTCATCTGGGACAAACGCGGCGCGCGGCGCATCTCATACCTCGACGCGGTCCGCCTGGCGCGCGAAGCGAACGCTCCGCTCATCCGGGATCCGGCTTCAGGGAATCTCCATGCGGTTTCGAGCCGGGACGGGTGGGATATCTGGGTTGTAGACCGCGGGCTAATCGAGAGACTCATTGTCGAGGGGCGTCGGATCGGGGTTACGCGCTTTGCTCTGTTCGGGCTGGAGGGCGCTGATCCTCAGCTATTTGAGTTCGTACGCGATAGTCGTTCGCCGGACCGCTGAGACTCGTGCAGCTGACACACATGTGAGCTGGGCACCGAGACGCCGAGACACCGAGAACGACAAGCAGCTACACTAGCCGCTCGACCAGCATCTCGAATGAAAGATCTTCCTTTTTTTGGTTTTAACTACAACTACATATCGTAGTTGAGTGTCCGAGTGCTGTTCCCCTTTTTGTTGCAGTTCTCGGTGTCTCGGTGTCTCGGCGTCCAGCTCACAGATGCCGAGGCGATCGAGATCTCTCCTGACGCGGGCGATGTCTCAGACGATAATCAGATCTTTCTGAATCTGCGAAGGAGTCACGATGAGCTCGGAAGCTCCGACGTACGCATTTACTTCGGTGCGCATACCAACTTGCCCCGGCAGATAAACTCCGGGCTCGATCGAGAATCCGATCCCCGGAATTAGCAGCCTCTCCTCGCGAGTCTCGAGGTTGTCTATATGCGGCCCCGATCCATGCAGGTCCTGAGGATCAATCGAATGGCCCGTGCGATGAATGAAGTAATCCCCAAGGCCGGCGGATGTTATCACCGCGCGAGCCGCGTCGTCCACCTCGCCGCCGCGCACCGGTGAACCGCTGCCGATCCGCTCGCGCAGCAGGTCGAGCGCCGCGTCGCGCGCGCCACAGATTGCACTCCACACCTTTTCGTCCCGCTCACTGGGCTCACCGAGCGAGAACATCCACGTCTGATCGGCGTAGAGGCCGTTCTTCTCCCTTGCCCACAGATCGATCAGAAGAATCTCTCCGCGACTGATCGTCGATGACGCGTCGGGCGATGGCTCGTAATGCGGATTCGCAGCATTTGCGCCGATTGCCACGATCGGCCCGTGATCAGTCTCGAGACCGTCGATCGCGAAGCGGTCGAGTATCCATTGCTGCAGCTCGTACTCGTTGAGCGAGAACTTGCCTTTTGCTTTTTCGCCGGCACTTGTTCCTGCCTCTTTCGCTATCCCCGCCACGACCTCGGCCGCCCGCCTGTGCGATACGAGATTTGCCTCGCTCCACACTGCGTAGAACCGGGAGACGAGCTCGCCGCTGGAAACGACAGTCGCACCCGCGTTGCGCACCATCTCGAGAACCCCGGCTGGCACGCGGTCGAGATAAGGAATTGAATCGCCGGGCGAGTATTCCATTGCGACCTGCTTCCCGGAAACGAGCTCTTTCAGCTGATCCTCGAGCACGCGCCAGCTGCTGTAGGCCCTCTTTTCCCATTGCGACGGCCAGTCCCGCCATGGACCCTGCTCGATCGCGTGCGTGATTGCGGCCGGCTTACCCTCGCGCGGAATGAGCACGAACGTTCGGCGCGTCGCCATTCCGTTCAAGCTGAGGACTCCTCGCGCGATGGGATTGAGTCCGTGGAAATCGAAGATCAGCCAGCCATCGACGCCGGCATCCGAAAGCGCCGCCTGGAACGACGGGAGAGACTCCGGCGTCAGCATCTCAAGCCGCTTCCGACCGTTGATTGCGCCAGTCAGCTCGCCACTCGCAGCGCTTGTCGCCGCGTTGGAGACAGGACACGTGATCGACCGATGCATCGCCGCTGATCAACAGGCGCAGCAACTCTCGCAGGGCGGACGCGTAGTAAGTGCATCCGACTGAGCCGGGGCCACTGTTGACCGTGACAGAATCAGAGATGCTCAGGGCTACGGAGCTTCCACTGCGCGTGAGTGTTCCGCCGAAATGGTGGGCAGCAAACTGCCGCATCCGGCTGAGCGCCAGCGGGCGCGCTATTACAGACGGCACCATGTGAATAGTTTTCCGCAGCGCACCGGAGATTGCGCCGTACACGTCGTTCGCCAGGATTCTTCCCGCGTTCTCGAACAGCTCTTCCGCGTCGGGCCTGCGCCCGATGAGTGTTCCAAGCCCGGTGGCCTCTGCGTACGGAATTCCCTGGCCTCGTTTTGAGGCGTCCGAATACCGTTTGATCTGCTGATAGACAGTGTCGCTCAGCCCAAGTCGCTTGTTGCGGAGCTCCTGGACATATTCCTCCTCAGTGTCCGTCTCGGGCGGCGTGTCCTTGCGACGAACGGCTTCGAGAAGACTTAGCGGGATTCGCGCGTTGACTGTGGGGGGCATGTGACCAGGTGGGAGCGATGATTCCGGATCTTTACCGGCGCGTCTTAAAGCTATTCAATCCGGGATGAACGAGGAAACGGAATTTTTGCGTCTATTGTAACGCGCGTGGTGGCCGGCATCGTGATTGCCGGCCTTATAACTTTCGCAGCGCGACGACAGCAGACTCTTTCGCGCAGCGGCGCAGTGGCGGGGTTCATCGTCGGCGTGACCTGCACGGCCGCGGGATGGAGCTGGGGCGTACTGGTCGTCGCACTGTTTGTCTCGGCGAACTCACTCTCACGCTACCGCCGCACGACGAGGCTCGCGCGAGTTGGCGCCACGGTGGAAAAGGCCGGGGCGCGCGATGCGTGGCAAGTCGCGGCAAACGGGGGCTTGTTTACGGCTGCTGCAATCAGCTCGCTGATCGATCCATCACCGATCTGGTTTCCAGTCGCGGCAGGCGCAATCGCCGCCTCCGCGGCTGACACGTGGGCGACGGAAATCGGTACGCTGGCAGACCACTCGCCGAAACTCATCACGACTCGAGAAGCCGTTCCACCCGGAACCTCAGGTGGCGTGACGTGGGTTGGCACCTTCGCAGGGCTCGCCGGTGCGACGCTCATCGCTGTTCTTGCGCTGCTCACCGGTTGGGGTCTGCGTTCAGCCTTGGCGGCGGTTGCGGGCGGAATCGCTGGGTCGCTCGTTGATTCATTCGCGGGCGCAGCGATTCAACGGCGACGATGGTGCGACCAGTGCAACAAGCCAACGGAACGGCTCGTGCACAATTGCGGTACAATCACCAGCCCGCACGGGGGCTTCGGCTGGGTGAACAACGACGTGGTCAACGCAATCGGCTCCCTCACCGGCGCAGTTGTTGGGCTGGTTCTGGCTTAATGCGCGTTTCCCTTTCCGACCAGGGCGAATGATCGCAGTTACCGGGAAAACCGACTTCGCCGCGCCGTCAAACCATACTTCGACGGTGTGTCCCGACAACGCGCGGGTATTGCTCGTGAGCACGAATCGCGAGCGGCAACCTTACCCCGTGGTTCCCAACGGACTCGCGTGCGTTGCCTCGGCCCTCGATGCGGCGGGCCATCAGGTTCGGTTTCTGGATCTCTGCTTCGAGCGCAATCCCGTTGCGGCGGCGGCCCGCGCCGCCTGCGATTTCCTTCCCTCGGTTATCGGCGTTTCGATTCGCAACATCGACAACAGCGACGCCATCGCTCTCCGACACTACACGCCTGAAGCGCGACTGGTGTTCCAAGCGCTCAGAGCGGCAGCTCCCAAAGCAACAGTGATCGCAGGCGGCGCCGCCTTCGGCGTCGCGCCGGAAGCGCTGTTCCGGGATTTCGGTGTGGACTACGCAGTCGCCGGAGACGGCGAGCGCGCGAGCGTCGCACTCGTGAATGCGCTAACGCGTGGTGAGGAGATCACGTCGCTCGGTGGACTCGTCCGCGCCGTCGGCGACCGCGTGCATTTCACGCCTCCCGGAGAGGACGCGGATCTCGATTCCCTTCCGTCTCCGTCCCTCCATCGGTGGATCGATCTCAAGCGATACGAAAGAAACGGCGCTACAACGCCAATTCAGACGAAGCGCGGATGCGTCTTCAAGTGCGTCTACTGCACCTATCGAAATGTCGAAGGCTGGGGCTACAGAACCCGCGCGCCGGAGCTCGTTGCCGATGAAATCGAAGAGCTGAAGCGCGCAGCCGGCGTGACGCACTTCGATTTCGTCGACTCAACTTTCAATTCTCCACCGGGTCACGCGCTCGAGGTGTGCGAAGCAATCGCGCGGCGCGATATGCGCGTTCACCTCGACACGACGAATTTCACACCTGCAGCTGCATCAACCGACCTCCTCGCGGCGATGCGACGCGCCGGATTCAAGACTCTGGGCATCACGGCCGAGAGTGCGAGCGATCCGGTGCTCGAGAAGCTCGAGAAGGGTTTCACAGCCGCCAAAGTTCGCGAGGTTGCGGAGCGTGTGGAGCGAGCAGGAATACGAACTCTGTGGATTTTTCTCATCGGCGGTCCCGGTGAGACAACCGAGACGCTGGAGGAGACGCTCGCTTTTGCAAAATGGCGTCTCGAGCGAGGCGATGCGGTGTATCTAACGGTGGGGCTGCGGGTGTATCCCGGTACGACACTTCATCGCATCGCGATGTCGGAGGGCCGGATTGCAGCAGGTGACTCCCTCCTCGACCCGACGTTCTATTTTTCTGCGTCGCTCGACTTTGACACGACCGTCTCACGCCTGAAGCGCTTCGCCGCGGATCATCCGCGATTCATGTTTTCGGCCGACTCACGCTCGGCGATTCTTCCTTACCTCACGCGTGCCGCTTCGATCCTCAGACTTCCCCGCCCGCACTGGCAGTACATGGGTCTCTTCCAGCGTATTTCGCGTTCGACAACACGGTTCATGGCGCCGCAGCATGCGTGACGCGCAAGTCGTAGTGGTTGGTGGCGGACCAGCAGGATCTTCCGCGGCGTATTTCATGGCCCGCGCAGGCCTGGATGTCGTGGTTCTCGACCGGGCGCGGTTTCCGCGCGACAAGCCATGCTCAGAGTACATGAGCCCGCAGGCATCACGGATTCTCGAGGAGATGGGCGCACTGGGCGCCATCGAGAGCTCGGGCGCTGCTCAGTTGGCCGGCATGCGCGTCCATGCGCCAAATGGGGCGACAATTCACGGTGAGTTTCTGGCCGAGCATGGATATCGGGGCTACCGGGACCGCGGGCTTGCCGTCCGTCGCACTGTT
>JBDSVO010000286.1:0-9643 GCA_039927215.1 Gemmatimonadaceae bacterium | reverse complement strand
GGATCGGCGCCTACCGCACCGCGTTCGGTCGACCGCGTGCGACTGTCGGTCTGCAACCCGAGCGCATTGGCTCTGCGGGCCTCTGGGTGTTACCGAACCCCAGTGGGCTCAACGCGAATCATCAGCTTCCCGATCTCGCGAAAATGTTCCGGGAGCTTTTGCTGGCCGCAGAGCAGCCTTAATCGCCGCCACCATCGCCTCGTCTGTTCAATGAGTCAGGTTTTTGCGGGCTGCATCCTCTCCATCAGTTCGTTCATCTCCTCGCGGTTCGGACCATAGAGTCCCGGTGGCGCACCGCTCGACATGCGACACATCAACGTCAGCTGTCCGCGATGACGAATGAGGTGATGGAGCAGCTCGTCCCACAGTACATCTCGAATCGTCATGGGCCGTCCGTCAGCGAACGTGATCTGATCATCGAACGTTTCATCGTCGACGTTGCTGGACGAAGCAGCGTGGCAGGCAGCCAAGCCCATTGGAGCTCACGTGTAACTTCCGGCAAAGATTCCTGCTGGGCGATAAGACACGAAGGGATCATCGCCGCAATCAGCGCGGCTCTTTGAATGAGATTCATTGTGAGTTGAGTCGACGCGGGATGCTGATAAACACGCATCTGCGTCGGATTGTTGCCGTTTCCAGGAAGCTTACTTGAGGAAGTCTTCGAAATTCCGAATCATGTAGACGTCCATCTTGTCGCTCCGGCTTGTTGCGACCAGCCGACGTCCATCGGCGGAAGGACTGTACACGGCTGGAGCGTGCGGAACGGATCCCAGTCGTTTCCAGGCATTTCCGGGCCGCAATGTATAGAGCGCCTGAGCCCCATTCGTTTCCCGAATGGCGAACATGAGATTTCCATCCTCCAGCCACGTGGGATCCCAGAAGTTCTCTGCGTTCATGGTTGCGAGGCGCTTAAAAGCTCCCGTCTCCAGGTCGAATTGAGCAACGATCGCGGAATCAACCGCGCGGTCCCATGCTAGTATCCCGACAGACTTCCGATCGGGAGACGCGGACAATCCGCCGATTACTCCCATCCATGCTGGTGCATGCAGAGTCATGTCTCGGTGCCCGCGCCGCCTAATCAGCTTGATTGAGCGTGAGTCTGTCCCAACGAGCGCGAGCCCACCATCGCGGAGTGTGTAGAACGCGCTAAGCATCGACCGGTCGACATTCGCGATCAAGCGTGCCCGGCCGCCGGCCGTATCGACCTCAATAAGCTGAACGCGAGTTCCAACTCCATTCGCGTAGATTATGTGGTTACCGTCATGTGTCCACTGTACGGCCAGCAGATCTTCCAGGGGCGCGGTGAGCTGCGATTCCGCCCATGAATCGAAGGGCGTGAGGAAAAGCTGGAAACGCCGCTGGCCATCGCCCACGACTTGCTTGGCAACCAGTACGCGATCACCGCCTGGCGAAATACTGGCCATCGCTGCCGCCGTGGAGGTGAACAACTCGCGCGACGACATTGGTGCTGAAGAAGCCGGGTCGCGCTCGCTCGCCCAGATTGACGTTTCCACAGGACCGGCAGTGTAAATGAGCCGTGTGCCGTCGGGAGCAACCTCATACACCACATTCCCCATGACGACGCGTTGAAGGATTGTGTCGGCTTTTTGCTCGATTCGCGAGTCGCTCGCCCTGATCCGGAGGAAATCGTACTCGTTTCCCTGGGCCTCGCGCTGAATGGCAAGAAGCAACTCGTGGCGCCCGGTCATCCATCGGGCAAAGAGGTCCCGGTCGCCAACGTCGAGGCCAGCGGTCGAGCGATCGACGACGGCTCCCTTGTAATCAATAAGGCGGAGCTCTCGTGGCAGTTTGTCTCGAAGGCGTACAAGGACGAGCAAACGATCGGTGTAACCCGTTGGAAAGACGCTGAAACGGAGGCCAGGCTCCCGAATCGGAATGCTGTCACGGGCTTGCCCTCCGCGAACATTCGCCAGAACCAGCCATCCGAGCGAGTCGTTCAAAGCGAGGCTGCGAAAAACCAGAACGGTGTCTGCCGACAGCGCGATGCCACTGCAGCATCCGAGATAGGTCGACTTACCACCGAGGGTCGAAACGGAGAACATCCCCCATCGTTCGGAGCCATAGGATCCGACGTATAGCAGGTATTTCCCGTCGCGTGTCCATTGAGTGGCGCTTATCCAGGCGGCATTCTCGGCGAGCACCAGCCGGCCCGAGCCATCGATGTCCTGAATCACGACGCGGTATGTACAGTATCCATCGGGGTCGCATACTTTTTCGCCAAAGGCCAATCGCGAGCCATCGGGAGACACGGATGGTGATACGGCATTACCCGTGGTAGTCAGCTGCATTCGATCGACAGGTGGCGAGGGCGGTGCACGACGCCCGGCAAGCAACACAAAAACCATCCCAATTGCTGCCGCGGCGGCAGCGCCGATACCGATAGGGATCCAGCGCCGTGAAGGGCCGCGTGCCGGCGAGTCCACCTGCACAAGCGCGCGCATGAAATCCTGTGCGTTGGCAAACCTGTCCGCAGGGGTTCTCGACAGCGCTCTCGCAACGGCGTTGTCGATTCCAGCCGGGAGAGTGTCGCGCAGAACCTGCAGGCGGATCGGCTTTTCCGTCAGCAACTTCGCGATTATGGCCTGCGAGTTGGGACCGGTGTGCGGCGGCTCGCCAGCGAGCATCTCGTAGAGAACGGCGGCCAGAGAGTAAATGTCGCTTCGCGCGTCGAGAACCCGGTCTCCGGTCGCTTGCTCCGGACTCATGTACTGCGGGGTGCCCAGCGAGCGACCCGTTTCCGTGAGGCGGGTGCCCGCCGCTTCCTTCACGGCGAGGGCGATGCCGAAGTCCGTAAGCATGGCCTCTCCTTCGTGTAACAGGATATTCTCTGGCTTGATGTCCCGATGAATAACACCTTGACGGTGCGCGTACTCCAGCGCTGAGCCGACCTGCTTCGTGATCGCAAGCGCGTCATCAAGACTCAGCTGCTTTTCGCGTCTCAGGCGCTCGCGCAGGGATTCCCCCCGGACAAAAGGAAGGACGTAGTAGAGAAATCCGTCCGCCGTGCCGGAATCGATGAGGGTCAGGATGTGCGGGTGATCAAGGCGGGCGGTGATTCTGATTTCGTTCAGAAACCGCTCGACCCCGAGGACAGCGGAAAGCTCGGGGCGCAGCACCTTGAGAGCGACTTCGCGGTCGTGCTTGAGGTCGTGAGCCAGATAAACGGTCGCCATTGCGCCTGCGCCAACTTCGCGCTCAATGCGGTAACGATCGGCAAGCGCGGGATTCAACCTCGCCAGCACTTCGCTCATTTCGGACCTGGGGTCTGGTTACACCAATGTCTTGCGGGACAGAATCAGCGGTCAATCTTATTACCAGACCGTCAGCCTCGCATTGTTTATTTCGGGGACGACATATCAGTGCCGCTGTTGTGCACCACTGATAATGTCCCCTCGTGCCGCCATTAGAAATGTCCCCTGTTAGCATGTCATTCTCTCTTTGGGGTGAGTGGCGTGGCGGAGCGGACAGCGATGAGCAGACGAGAGTTGGATCGTTCGGCAGTAATGGCTCGAGTGAAGTCAGAGTCGATCACGCTGGTTGAAGCGGCACCACTGCTTGGGGTTTCTTATCGTCAGGCGAAGCGGCTTTACGCGCGCTACAAGGCCCGAGGCGCCAGTGGTCTCAAGCACGCTAACGCTGGACGGGCCTCTAACCGCTCGCACCCACTCGCCGAACGAGCGATGGTGATCTCTCTGGTGCGGGGTCATTATGGCGGAGAGAAGAGCAAGGGCGCCCTTCAGCGATTTGGTCCGACTCTCACGGCCGAACACCTCTGGTGCGATCACGGCGTACTCGTTCCGGTGAGTACACTCTCGAGGTGGATGAGCGATGAAGGGCTCTGGTCGAGGACGCGGAAATCAAAATCCACCCAGCATCGAAGACGCGAGCGACGTGATCACTTCGGCGAGCTCGTGCAGCTGGACGGCAGCTTCCACGACTGGTTTGAGGGACGCGGTGAGGTCAAGGGAGGCTGCCTGATGACGATGGTGGACGACGCCACGGGTCGGACTTTGCTCGCGATGGGCAAGGAGGAAACGACCTGGGCGGCGGCTAACGTGCTCAACGCCTGGATTTCGGAGTACGGTGTGCCGCGGGCGCTCTATACTGACTGGAAGAACGTCTACAAAAGAGTTCCCACGTCGAGCGAGCTCTTCCTGGGACAGACGGAGGTATTTACCCAGTTCGGGCGGATGTGCGAGAAGCTCGGGGTCCAGGTGATCCCGGCATCGAGTCCTCAAGCGAAGGGGCGCGTAGAGCGAGCTCATGGCACTCATCAGGATCGGCTGGTCAAGAAGCTTCGTCTCAAGGGAATCGCCGACTACGAGGCGGCCAATGAATACTTCCTGAGCGAATACACCGCGGCTCACAATGCCCGCTTCTCGGTGTCTGCGGCAAGCCCGGTGGATTATCACGTCCGAAGAGACCGGCGTGCCCTTGCCGATGACGACGTTTTCTGCCAGGAATCGACGCGGATGGTCGGTAATGATCACGTTGTGCAGTACGGTACGCGCGGCCTGCAGCTGGAGAGAGTGGTGCGGGGCCGGGTGCCGGTAAAATCGAGGGTGCTGGTGCGAGAGACCGAGGACGGCCGGCTGAGAGTAATTCAGGTTACCGGTGAGGGTAGAGCTCGCCGCGAGCGAGCGCTTAAATGGACGGAGGCAGCGCCTCGTGCGAGTCGCGCATCTAAACCTTCAACATCATCCGCAGCCGAGCCGAAAACAGAAAAGCCGCCTTGTAAACCGGCCGCCGATCATCCGTGGCGTGGTCAACACCAGAAATGGATAGACCTCGCCCGGCAGCGCCGGGCTGCGGCTGACGCACACCCATGAGAGGTGATGTTTACGATCTCTCTTCAACCAAAACCAAGGGGACATTTCTAATGGCGTAAGACAGGGGACATTTCTAATGGTGCTTGACACGACATATCAGTGCCGCTGGCGGAATAGACCCAAAGCCTGTATTATCGCACAGCCTCGAGTCACGATCCATCGGACAGGAGGATGCATGCGTTTCAGGACGAAAGACCTGATGATTACCGTCGTCCCAAGAGTACCACCGGGGATCGATCCAGATCTCGAAAACCTCTGCCTGCTGGGAACACGGATCTGCGCGGCTCCGCTCTCTCACGTCTTGATAACCTGTCCGTGCAATAGCTGCCCCCGAACATCAGTCCCTACTCTGTGTACCGACGCGGCCGTCACGCTCGACGCCTGGATTATCAATGATCGCGAAGATCTGGCCGTCCTGCGCACAGAGCTCAAGGAGACGCTGAAGCAGCTGGATCAGATCCAGCGTAAGCTGCCAAGCGGACTCAGAACGAAGAAGAACGCAAAGGCGGTGACTGACGCTCTCGGGAGTTTGATCACGCAAATAAAGAAGACCCCAGGCCTCGAGTAACAGCTTCAGGTCGAATGTCGATCGGTAATGTCTCCGACCTCACCGGTCGGCTATTTCGGATCGGCAGCGCCTACGATCTGGTTGTGTTCGACCGCCTTCCGCTCGAAGAACAAGCGGCGCTGGCGGAGCTGCACGAAGATCCGGATTTGTACGGCGTGCTGAAACCGCGCGAGGGAACGGCCCGCACTTATCGCGCAATTGGCAGGGAAACCGCACTTCTTCTGCTTACACTCCGCGAGCCTGGTCCGCTTCCTTTCTTTGTCTGGTCAGGCGACGCAACGGCGGCAGCGGAAGCGATCTCCGATCTCGTGCTCGACGGTGTACTCGAGATCGAGGAAGCCGGACAGTTTATCAGTGGGCCGGCGGCCACTGTGCTGGTCTCAGGCGCACAGGAAGAATCCGGGCAAGGTCAGCTCCGCGAGCTTTCTCGTCAGGCGATGATCTATGGGCAGGCCCTTGAGCTCGACGACCCAGTGAGCCTTGCGTCCCGGCTCTACGCTTTCGGCCGCTGTCCTGTGAGCGCCGACCTTGCTCGCCTACTAAGCGACAACGAGAGCACGCTCGCGTGGCTCGGTGCACCAAAGGGCAGCGATCTGCGGCAGATGCTGGAGAGCGATTGGCGACTCTCGCCAGAGTCTGAAGCGCCAGGGTGGTTTGCGTGGAGCAGGGTTGGAAGGCAGCGCCGACATGGAACGGGCACCTCGTTCAAGCTTTACGTCAGCCCCTGTGTTGCGGATGTTCCAACGACATTCGCGATTGTTGTTGACTGCCTGGGTCGGCGCACGGGGGCTCAGTTCAAAATCGGTAAGGGCGCTGAGGGCATCGTACGGCCGGACAAGATCGTTGCTTATTTCGACACTCTCGAATCCTTGCTCGACGCTGCCAACGACATGTCGGCGAGACTCACTGGCGTCCGTGCGCAGGGCGTACCGTTTTCCGCTGAGATTTCATGCGACGGACTCTTGTCGTGGGGAATGGACCCGCCGCGCGATAACCGAGCTCTCAGTTGGCTGGGGCCGGAGAGCTGGCGACTTTGGATTGTGCGTCGGCTCGCCAACGCAATTGTCCTTGCGCAGCGCAGCGAGCAGCTTCGCGTCCAACCGTGGCAGTTCGCAGTAGAGCGACTCAGCAGCGAAGGCGTCGATACCGATCGTTGGATTCCAACTGGCGCAGGATGGTCTGCCGCTTGATCAGAGCCAGATAAATGCCGCAGCTGCTGGGGCGCCTGGTCTTGAACGCCGATGTGATACTCATACCCGTCAGCGAGCTAACGGCCGAGACGCGTTCTCAAGCGGATTGCGGCCCAGATGACGTCGCTGTCTCCAGGCTGGGTGGGCGGAGTGGTTCAAAAATCGTGGACGCTGATTCAGCGAGCCTGCTTGAACAGTTTCGCGAGCCGCGGAATGCCGTCGAGGCAGTAATTCGCTTTTCACAAGAGCGCAGCGTCGAGCCGGAGCTGGTGCTGGAGTCCGCGTACCCGATGCTGCGAAGGATGTTGGAGGGCGGCGTCCTCGTGCAGGCTCTCGCCGACGGAGAAGCGAAACCGCCCGCGACATTCCTGACTGCCGGCGACACGGTGTTGGGCAGCACAGTCGTGCGAACACTTCAACTACTCGAGGATTCGGAGCTTTACCTCCTAAGGGGACTCCACAGACGATCGGTGTTGAAGCTGGAGCGTGCAATGCCCGTTGCGAACGGCTCGATGCGAGCGCGACTAGAACGGGAAGCGGAGATTCTTGGGCATCTCGAAGGTGTCGCGCCGAGGCTTTTTGGCCGCGGGTCCATCGACGACAGAAGCTACCTGGAGATGGAGTTCGTGCCGGGAGTGGATGCGAGCGCCGCAGCAGAAGAATGGCGCCGGCGAAAAGACGAAGTGGGACGTCGCGAGCTGCTGACTCTTGCCGAACAGATTGCCGATGCGTATGCGCGTCTTCATGCGCAGAGCATTCTCCACGGCGACGTGCACCCGCGAAACATTCTCATCGGAACCGATGGCTCCGTGCGACTTATCGATTTCGGTCTATCGAGAAGCATTGAGGCAGGGACGTCGATGCCCGCTACGGCCGAACGCGGCGGCGTTGCCTTCTTCTTCGAGCCGGAGCTGGCGCAGCAGTATCTGGACGGCAAGCAACCTGGGCTGACGACTTTTGAAGGCGAGCAGTACTCGGTCGCGGCGCTGATTTATTCCATGGTTACGGGCGCCTACTGGCAGGACTTTCGTCTCGATCGCCAGGGCATGCTGCAGGACATCGTCGAACGTGAGGTGTTGAGCTTTGCGGATCGCGGTGTCGCGCCATGGCCTTCTCTGGAATCCGTGCTTCGGCGTGCACTGTCGAAGGACCCAGAGGACCGCTTCCCGTCCATGGCAGCATTCACTGACGCCATACGCGTAGTCTCGGATTGTGCCCCTTACCGGCCGCTGGCCGTCCGAACATCGGCACAGCTCGCGCACGTGCTTGCCCGGACAAAAGCGGCGGCGATGATAAGCGGTCCGTGGATGCACGGGGAGTCTCCAAAGGCGCCGGTCGCATCACTCTTCTACGGAGCGAGCGGCATTGCGCTGGGACTTCTGTGCATATCTCAGCGCGAGGGAGATGCACTCGGGCTCGCGACAGCCGACGTCTGGGTGCAACACGCGATGCGCGCAACCAATCAGCCTGGCGCGTTCGACAATCCCGAAATCGACATCACGCCTGAAAGAGTGGGTGAGGCCTCGCCGTTCCATACGGCCAGCGGCGTCCACGCGACTGCCGCTCTTATCGCGCGTGCGGCGGCAGACTTCGCAGCACAGTCAGAGGCAACGAGTGAATTCATCGTCGCTTCCCAACGCCCGGCTCTTGGACTCGACATCACACTCGGAAAGGCAAGCACGATTCTTGGCTCGGCAATTCTTCTTGATGCCGCGCACGGTTTGCCGGGAGACTGGACTGCCCTGCGTGAGCTCGCCGATGGCGCAACATCCGAACTCTGGCAAACGCTCGACGGAAGAGCTCAAATACTAGATGCCGGCATCGATTACCTCGGCATCGCCCACGGATGGGCGGGATTCCTTTACGCGACTCTTCAGTGGAGTCGAATCTCGGGCAATCGTGTCCCTGACGGAGCGGCGAGGCGCCTCGATGAACTGTCCGCTTTGGCGATACCGGCCGGACGCGGCCTGGAGTGGCCGTGGCTGGTGCGGGAGCCGGGCGACCCAGTTGTAATGGCGGGCTGGTGTAACGGGAGCAGCGGTCAAGTCCTCCTCTGGTCGCTCGCTCACGACATGTTCGGTGACGCCCGCTGGCTCGAGATGGCCGAAGGCGCGGCGTGGAACGCCTGGGAGGCGCCGGATCTCGCGTCCACATTGTGCTGCGGTCTCGCCGGCCGCGCCTATGCGCTCCTCAACTTCTATCGTCACACGGGTGAGTCGATATGGCTGGACCGGGCGCGGGCACTTGGTGAGCGTGCGGCGAAAAGTGGCGGAATGCCGACGGACTATCCGCGAAGCTTGTTTAAGGGTGAATTCGGTCTTGCTGTGCTCGCGGCGGATCTCGAGGTACCGAATGAAGCCGTGATGCCTTTTGTTGAGCCGTTCGGTTACGCCCGCCCCGCAACACGAAGCACGGTTTCAGGTCATGGTGGGCAGGTCCCGGGTGCGGTCTGAACCGTCACGGCGCCGGTTCCTGATCTTGTCGCGCCGCCAGAGGTCACGCTCACGTTGACGTTGTGCGTGGCTGTTGTCCCGGAGAAAGTTATTGGCTGACGATCGACAGCCGCTCCACTTGCGTTGAGCGTTCCACTTCGCTGCGTAGCACCCACCGTACCTGTGCCGGCCCACGTAGTGTTCCACGTTCCACCCGGCTGCGCCGGAGTTGTCGTTATTCCCGTACAGGTTTCTGACGCACTCGCGCTGATGTGGCGATAACTCGGCGACGGGTTGGTCAGACTGACAGCAAAGTCGATGCAATCGAAATTCGCTACCGCCACCTGGCTCGACTGAACGGTTACGGGCTGCGGATTCGTGCTGCAGGTCGATCCGGCAGGCGCGGTGATCGCCACCGAGTAGGTACCCGGCTGCACAATTGAGATTGTGTATGTTCCGCCGGCAGCGGTTGTGGTTGAACCAACTGTCGTTGTGCCCTGCATGAGTGTGACTGCCACTCCTGATTGTCCAACTGTGTTGACGCGTACGGCTCCAGTGACCGCACCCGGAGCGGTGGTGCAGTCGAAGTCTGCAGTCGCTGCG
>JBDSVO010000285.1:0-3329 GCA_039927215.1 Gemmatimonadaceae bacterium | reverse complement strand
ATAGACATAGCGCGGGCCGTCTTCCTTATGGCGGATCAGGCCTTTCTCACCAAGAATACGGAGGATTGAACGGACAGCGGAGTACGTTGGCGGGTCTGGAAGCTCACCCATGATCTCGGCAACCGTCACACCGTTGCGCTGGTGAAGGATGTCCATAACCTGCCGCTCGCGGCGGCTTAGAGCGTCGGGCGCGGCGGGCGTTTGGGCTTTGCCTTTCATCGACTCGCGTTCAAAGGCTAATGTTGCGACATCCGTGCGTATCCGAATCTGAGTGTGTAGTGCTGAAATATCAACCGTGCTGAATTTTCAACAGATGTTGCCCGTTGTCAAGTGACAGCTTCAATTGGGGTGCTTATGGCGCGAGTGACCGAGTCCACGTTCGAGGGTGCGGGTGGAATGAAGCTCCAGGCGCGGTGCTGGCAGCCAGAGGAGAACGCGCGGGCGGTTATCGCGCTCGTCCACGGGATAAGCGAGCACTGCGGGCGATACGAGTCGCTGGTGGACCATCTCACGAGTGCCGGTTTTGCGGTCTGCAGCTTTGACCATCGTGGTCATGGGAAATCACCCGGCAAGCGCGGTCACATCAACGACTGGTCGGAGTACCGCGAAGACGTGCGAGCCTTCCTCGAGCACACGCGGCAAGCCGTACCGGGCCGGCGACTTTTCCTCTACGGTCACAGTCTCGGCGCCCTTATCGTCGCGGAGTACAATCTTCATCACTGGCACGGAATCGCTGGCCTGATCCTGAGTGGTATGCCGCTTAGGCCGACCGGCGCGGCGAAGCCGCACGTGGTGTTCATGGCAAAGATGCTTTCGCGCATCTGGCCGACGCTCGCCCTGCCGCTCGACGTCGACGGCTCGAAGCTTTCGCGCGACGCTGCAATCGCCCGCGCGTACGAGACCGACCCGCTCGTCCATCACAAGGCGAGCACGCAATGGGGCGCCGAGGCTCTTCGCGCGATCGATCGCGTGCGGGAGCGCGCCGCCGACATTCGTCTGCCGATTCTCATTCTTCACGGCGAAAACGATCAGGTGAATGACGTCGAGGGAAGCAAGGAGCTATTCGCGAAGGTGTCGAGCGCAGACAAGGAGATTCTGATCTACCCCGGCGGAATGCACGAGCCGCACAACGATCTCGACCGTGAGAAAGTTGCGCGCGATGTGGAGGATTGGATTTCGCGGCACATGCATGCGAGCAAGCCGGCGGCATCAATCGACAGTGCTCGTTGATCTACTGGGCGTCCCCTATGATTCCGGGGTGCGCGGTGCACGTATGGGCGCCGGACCGGAACGGTTGATGAGTGCGTGTTGGTCGGGGCGAACTCGAGCGGCCCGCCGATCATCGCCGCGGATCAGGAGTCCGTAGATGAACTGCTTCTCGAGATTAGGGAAAGCGTCGAAAACCGCTTCGGTCGCCGTGCAAGAGGCGCGACCGCATGTAGTGAAGGAGGGAACCCAACTCTCACTCTATCACGGCAACGTCTTCCCGCACCGACAGCTGGTGAGCTGCTGACAAATCACGAGCATTGAGAATGCAGGCGTCCAGAGGTATCATAAAGGTATGAAAAAGAATACTAAATCGAGCATCACCTTGCCGCCCGCGGAGTTCAAGCTCGTTGTTTCGCTTCAGTCGAAGCTTCGAGCCAAGAGCAAAGTTGAAGTCGTGCGGCGCGGGCTCAGGCTTCTTCGCGACGTAACTGACCGGGCGAGTCTCAGGGAAGGTTATCGGCGCGCCTCCCTCGCCACGCGCGAATCACTTCGCACCGAGTTGGACGAGCTGGATGCGCTCACCGCGGAGGGGCTCAACGACAGGTGAAGATCCAGCGTGGATTGATGTATCTTGCCGATCTCAATCCGCGACTCGGTACGGAGCCGGGCAAGGTTCGTCCGGTGCTCGTGATTCAAACGGACCTTCTGAACGAGCAGGAGCATCCGTCCACATGGGTCCTTCCGTGCACGACTCGACTATCGGGTGAGAACCTCCTGCGTGTTGTTCTCCCGGCCGGAATCGCCGGAAATCGGTACGCATGCGAAATAATGGTCGACCAGAGCCGCGCAGTTGACAACCGCAGATTTGAAAGGGCACTTCGACCGCTACCGGCTCCCCTTCTCCGCGAAGTCGAGGAAAAACTCCGACGGCTCGCGGAGCTATGACTTGCAGCCGCGTCGCGTAGCGGCGCCACCGCTCTCAAGGCATCGTTTAGCGAATTCTCATCGCCCTTCGCATATTGTGCTCACTGCCCCCTGGTGAGCGCCGGTGCTTGACCTGACGAGATTGGGGGCCCCAGTGAACCATGGGTGAGCGGACGCTTCGGTTCGCTCGGTGCGACGAATGTCCGGGACGCTCATGACGATTGGTCCGAGTCCGCGTATCTGATGCTCCTCGGGAACAGGGCTCTTCTTCCACGGCGTCGGTGCATCGCCATGCCCGCCGTCATCTACGAGCGCGAGGCGCTGACCTTCTGTATCCTCGAGATAAAGCATCAGCCGGTCGTCGCGCTCCATGACCGCGCCATGTGTTACGCCGAGCTCCTCGAGTCGCGCAGCCCACCAGTCGAGTGAATCGCGCCCGTTCACGCGAAGGCCCGTGCGGACGATGCTGTGCGTCCCGCGCCGCTCCCTTGTAATCGCCCAATCGAAAAACGTGAGGTCGGTGCCGGGAGTTCCTGACGCGTCGGCATAGAAGAGGTGGTAAGCGCCGGTGTCGTCCTGGTTGACGCTGCGCTTCACCAGTCGCATTCCCATCACCTGCGTGTAGAAACGCAGATTCTCGCGAATCGTGGCCGACACTGCCGTTAGATGATGGATTCCGTGGAGTTCCATTGACCGTTACCTGTATCAGTTGGCCGGCGTCCGTACGCCGGCACCCGATAGCCTTCGCCGCCTGATGGATTGGCTGAATGTAGCGACCGCTGCCAGCACGCTGTACCATAGAGCATGGCCGACGAGCCGCAGTCGGGTCTCGACTCTTCGTCTTCACCCGACAATTTCCCCAACACACTATTCGCGGAGCGCTATCGAATCGAGCGCATCCTGGGCCGAGGCGGCATGGCGACCGTTTACGCCGCCGAGGATGTGAAGCATCGCCGCCGCATTGCGCTGAAGATCCTTCACCGTGAATGCCGCGACGCCGTCGGTGGCGAGCGGTTTCTTCGCGAGATCGAGCTCACCGGAAATCTGCAGCATCCAAACATTCTTCCGATGTTCGATTCCGGCGAGGCGGATGACATGCTGTACTACGTCATGCCGCTGGTCGACGGTCACTCTCTCCGCGCACGGATGCACGAGCACGGTCAGCTATCCATCGACGACTCAATCCGCATAGCGAC
>JBDSVO010000284.1:0-9040 GCA_039927215.1 Gemmatimonadaceae bacterium | reverse complement strand
GTGCTCGAGGCAGTCATTCAGTCGTACGTGGAGACAGCTCAGCCCGCGGGCTCGCACGCCATTGCCCGCCGGTTCGGGCTCGGCGTCTCGGCCGCGACGATTCGGAATACGATGAGCGACCTCGAGTTCAAGGGGATGCTCTACCACCCTCACACTTCGGCCGGTCGCGTTCCGACCGACGTAGCGTACCGGGTGTATGTCGATTCGCTCATTCGTCTGCAGCCGATGAAGAAGCGCGAACACGCTCGTCTTACGGCCGAGATTGCCTCCGGCGGATCGGCGGTGGAAGCAATTCTTCGCCGCGCGGCACAGAGCCTCGGGGTCATCACCCAGGAGCTCGGGATCGCGCTCGGTCCCCGGCACGACAACAGCGTTCTCGAGCGTCTCGACCTCGTGCGCTTGTCTTCGGAGCGGATTCTCGTCGCGCTCACTCTCACCGGCGGAGCGGTGCGAACAATCTTCGTCGAGGCAAAAGGCGAGGTTGCGGGCGGCGCGCTGGCCGAGGTGACAGAAGTACTCAATGAGAGGCTTGCCGGATCGACGTTGCGTGAGATCAGAGCGAGTCTTGGCGCGCGTCTTCGTGACACCAGTTCGAGTGACAACGTGACGGAGTTGCTGAATGTTTTCATCGAAGAGGGTGACCAGCTTTTCGATGTGGCGATGCAACGTCCCGAGGATGATGTGATGCTCGGGCACGCCTCAGTTCTGGCGGAGCAGCCGGAATTCGCGAGCGTCAACAACATGAAGAAGCTCGTGGCTCTCACCGAGACGCGTCAGGATCTCGCGGACCTTCTCAGAAAACGAAGTGACGTGGGAGGCATAACAATCAGCATCGGCGCCGAGCACAACGACCCGCGTCTCGAGAATTTTACAGTCGTTACTGCACAGTACCACGCCGCTGGTCTAAGCGGTGTCATCGGCGTGATTGGACCGACTCGGATGCCCTATGAGAAGGTCATCTCACTGGTCACTCACACATCGAAGCTTATTACCGAGCTACTGGAGTAGCTGAACATACATGGCTGAGTTCTACACGGTTCTTGGCGTTGCCCGCGACGCCACCGATGATGAGATAAAGCGCGCCTATCGAAAACTGGCGATGACTTATCACCCTGATCGGAACAACGGGTCAAAGGCGGCCGAGGACAAATTCAAGGAGATCACTGAAGCGTACGACGTGCTTCGCGATCCCAACAAGCGCGCGGTATACGACCGGTTTGGTGAAGCCGGGCTGCGCGGCGGTGCGGGTGGGTTCCATCATGTGGACCTGTCGGAAGCGCTCAACATCTTCATGCGCGACCTTGGCGGATTCGCGGGATTCGGCGATCTGTTCGGCGGCGGCGGTGGGCAAACAGGACCCCGCACCGGATCTGACATCCGGATTACGCTTCCGCTAGGTCTCGCAGAGGTAGCGACTGGCATTGAAAGAACTGTCACCGCCAAGCTGCTTTTGACCTGCGACCGCTGCGACGGAAAGGGTGCGGAGCCGGGCACCGAGGTCGTTCGTTGCACGACGTGCGCCGGCTCCGGCGAAGTGCGGCGCGCACAACGCTCGTTCTTTGGCCAGGTGATCAGCGTCACTCCGTGTCCAACCTGCGCGGGCGAAGGAACCGTCATTTCTTCTCCGTGCCGGAAATGCCGCGGCGAAGGACGCGTGCGACAGGAGGAGAAGATCACCGTCAAGGTGCCAGCGGGTGTTGCGACTGGACAGTACATGACGATGCGCGGAGTCGGAAACGTCGGCCCGCGTGGCGGTGGACGGGGCGACATCCTCATCGTGTTCGAAATCGAGGAGGATCCGCGGTTCGAGCGTGACGGTGAGGACCTTTACTGTGAAGTGCTTGTCACATATCCACAGCTGGTATTCGGCGCCGATGTCGAGGTGCCGGCCGTCACCTCGAGCGTGACGCTCCACGTGCCGCCGAGGACAGAGAGCGGTCAGGTTTTTCATCTACGAGGCCGGGGACTTCCGCGCGTGAACGCGTCTGGTGTCGGCGATCTGCACATCAGGCTGCAGCTTCACACACCCGAAACCTTGATAGAGGAAGAGGAGCGTCTGATTAAACGGCTCGGCGAGATTCAGGTGGCTCCGCTCGAGCGCCGCGCAAAAGGATTCTGGTCGAAGGTCAAAGAATCCCTCGGCGCGTGATGTGTGCCGCACGCCGGCGGTCCAACGCCTGACCTCGGCGGCGCGCGCCCAGAGTGGCTCCAGATTCGAATCTCCGGTGCGCGTCAAAGACATGCCGTGATTGAAGCTCTGATCGCTCATGGATCGCCGGGAATCGAGGAAGCCGGCGAAGAAATTGTCGGGCACGTTCCCGCATCATCCGCGATCCATGGGATTCGTGCGGCGATAATCTCCGCGGACTCAGACGCGAGAATATCTGTAGCGCCAAGCGAGGCCGCGGACTGGAGCGCATGGCGCGCTGATGTGCGGGCACACCGCGTCGGCTCGCTGACTTTGGCGCCACCATGGCTCGCTGCGGCGAGCGATCCCGCATCGACGATCGTCATCGACCCGGCGATGGCGTTCGGAACAGGCGAGCATGCCACCACGCGTGGCGTGATCCAGCTCATGCAGCACGTTCCCATGACTGGATCAGCGATCGCGGACGTTGGTGCGGGTTCCGCGATTCTCTCGATTGCCGCGGCGAAACTCGGCGCGGCGCGTGTCATTGCGATCGAGCTCGATCCGGACGCCGAGGGCAACGCAATCGAGAACATCAAGTGCAACGGCGTTGAAGATCGCGTTCATTTCATAGTTGGCGATGCGTTCGCTCTTTTGCCGCTCGTTGGTCCGGTCGATATTGTCTTCGCGAATATCCTTTCGTCTGTCCTGGTAGACATGTTGCCCGTCATTCGCGACTCGCTTGCCGCTGGAGGGCGCGCCATTCTTTCCGGCATTCTGCTAGAAGAGCGGCAGTCAATGCTCGATGAAATCGCGGGCGAAAGCTGGACTCTCGAACGCGAACATACCGAGGAGGGTTGGTGGAGCGTTCTGATCGCCAGGCAGTAGCGACCTTCTTCTGCTCGGATGAGCTCATGGCGGGTACCCATGTGTCCCTCGGCGACGACGCGGCACAGCATGCGAGGGTGGTTCGAATTGGTCCGGGCTCGCCCGTCGAGTTGCGCAACGGCAACGGTGGTGCGGCGTGCGGCTCCATAGCTCGCATCTCCAAGCGATCGGTGATGATCGACGTCGAAAACGTGTGGACAATGCCTCCCGCTTCACCCGTGCACCTCCTTGTGCCGGTCGCGGACCGCGACAGGATGCTGATGCTCGCGGAAAAAGCGACTGAGCTCGGAGCCGCGAGCTGGCGCCCCGTGATGTGGCGAAGGTCGAAGAGCGTAGCGGGTCGTGGCGAGGGCCCGACGTTCGTCGGGCGGATTCGAGCGAGAATGATCTCCGCGTTGACGCAATCCGGGGGAGGATGGCTGCCGGAGATCCACCCGTCGGCTTCGGTGAGCCGTGGCATTGCTGCAGCGCCATCCGGGACCCGATTGCTGCTCGACGCATCTGCCGGGCAGACGATGATTGCCGTTGAACCCATCTTTCCATTCGTGATTGCCCTCGGGCCCGAGGGTGGATTGGCTGATGATGAGCGTCAGGAGTTGATAGACGCCGGCTTCACGCCGGTTCGTCTGGCTTCGACTGTGTTGCGTTTCGAAACGGCGGGCGTCGCCGCTCTGGCAGTTGCGAGAGCGATCGCGGAATCAACGATTCAGGAATCAGTGACCTCGTAAATGCCCGAGAAATGTCTTTTCTGCAGGATCGTCAACGGCGACATACCCGCCGACATAGTCGCGGAGAGCGACGATGCGATTGTTTTCCGTGACATCAGTCCCAAGGCTCCGTCGCATCTTCTGGTGATTCCGCGGAGGCACATAGACTCGCTGGACGACGCCGACGACAGGGAGGAGCTCGGTGAGCTGCTGCGCTTCGCCGCAGAGGTGGCTAGAGACGAAGGACTCGCAGATTCGGGGTATCGCGTCGTCATCAATACGAATGAAGATGGAGGCCAGACGGTCCGGCACCTCCATCTTCACGTGTTAGGGGGCCGTCAGATGACCTGGCCGCCGGGGTAAAACGTGGTGCTTTACTTGCTCGTCATATTGCACGGGACTAACTTGTTAAGTCTATCCATACTACCGGCGCGCAAACGCCACGAAGGGGGGAAGTAGATTTTGTCGGAAGTCATAATTCATGACGACGAGAACTTTGAGCGCGCGCTCAAGCGCTTCAAGAAGAAGTGCGAAAAAGCGGGCATTCTCTCCGATCTCCGCAAGCATCGGCATTACGAAAAGCCGAGCGAGCGTCGCAAGCGCAAGCTGAACACAGCGATGCGCAAGAACCGTCGGACGCGGCGAGTCTAGCCAATGTCCGAGCTGGTGACGCGGTTACAGGCAGATCTCAACGCGTCGCGAAAAGCGCAAGACAAGCCCGCCACTCTTTTGCTCGGCACAGTTATCTCCGATGTCAGGAATCGGCGTATCGAGCTGCAGAAGGACCTCGCGGACGGTGACGTCGTGGAAGTTTTGCGCAAAGGAATCAAGCGGCGGCGCGAATCTGTGGAAATGTATGAGAAGGGTGGAAGGGAAGATCTCGCGGCAAAGGAACGGGCCGAGGTCACTCTCCTCGAGAAATATTTGCCACCACAGGTCGGCGAAGACGAGCTGCGCTCGGCTGTAAAGGCGGCAATTGCGGGCGGCGCAGTTTCCATCGGCGCAGTGATGGGCAGCGTCGTTCCCCGCTTCAAGGGGCGCGCAGAAGGCTCCGCAATAAATGCCATCGCGCGTGAGGAGCTCGCAAAACAGGGGTGAATGTTTATCTCGCAGCATCAAAAACCCGAACTGGCGATGACATTCGCGAGTTCGGGTTTTTGCGTTTCAGGGAGGTAGCGAGATGAACGCCCATGCGCTTCGCGTCATCGAGTTTCCGGCGGCGCTCGAGTTAGTCGCCGGTAAGGCGTCGTCGTCACTCGGCGCGGAACGCGTGCGCGAGCTCTCGCCACAGACGGAGCGCGCATGGCTCGACCGCGAGCACTCGCGCGTCACTGTCGTTCGATCACTCGTCGAGGGCGAGCTCGGTTGGCATCCACAGCCAGCTCCTGACGTGAGGTCGGCCCTCGCGCGGCTTCGAGTGGAAGGGGCCAGCCTTTCGGCGATCGAGCTGCTTGCGATCTCGGGAGTTCTTCGTAGCTCACGGCTCACGCGCGAAACGCTGAAGGCAGACGAGGTCTCAGCCGTCGCACGAGCCCTACTCGCTCAGGAGCTCGACTCGCTCGTCGTATCCGCCCCTGACGAAAGGAAGATCGGCGCTGCGATCGACGACGACGGCAACGTTCGAGACGAAGCCTCGCCTCATCTCCGACGCGTACGGCGCGAACTGCGCGGATCTCAGGGCGAGCTCGTCAAGCTTCTCGAGCGTCTCATCGCGAAGCTGGAGCCGCATCATCAAGTGTCTGACATGTCCGTCACGGTGCGGAATGGCCGCTTCGTCATTCCCGTTCGAAGAGAAGCCCGTACGAGCGTTGGCGGAATCGTGCACGACACTTCCTCCACAGGGGGAACGTTATTCGTCGAGCCGCCGGCGGCAGTGGAGGCGGGAAACCGAATTCGCGAGCTGGAAGTGGACGAGATTCGCGAGATCGATCGGATTCTCGCCGAGCTGACCGATGCCCTGAGGCCGTCGCGGGATGCGATCGCGGCGGCGCTCGATGCGCTGATTGAGCTCGACACCCTTTATGCCCGCGCACGATTTGGAATCGACTTCGAGTGCGGAACGATCGAGCTCGGCAGCGCGGCGGATGGATTCTCGATAGTCAACGGCCGGCACCCGCTGCTTCTCTCGCAGGGAATGCCGGTTGTGGCTTTCGACCTTACTCTCGAGCCCTCTGAGCGGACACTTCTCATTTCAGGGCCGAACACCGGCGGAAAGACAGTGCTGCTCAAGTCGCTGGGACTCTTTGCGGCGATGGCGCAATCCGGAATACCGGTGCCCGTCGGAAAAGGCTCGCGTCTCTCGATCTTCGATGAAGTATTTGCCGATGTCGGCGACGAGCAGTCCATCAGCTCCAGCCTTTCGACTTTCAGCGCGCATGTGCGAAACCTTGCCGAAGTGCTTCGTTTCGCGACGGCGGGCTCGCTCGTTTTGATCGACGAGCTCGGATCCGGTACAGATCCGGTGGAGGGTGCCGCGCTTGGAGGCGCAATCCTGGAATGGCTCACCCAGCGCGGAAGTGTCTCAGTTGCTACAACGCACCTTGGAGCACTCAAGGACCTCGCTGCGGAAGTTCCTGGAATCGTGAATGCTTCGCTGCAATTCGATTCAGTCGCGCTCGCGCCGACGTATCGGCTGATCAAGGGAATTCCGGGCAGATCGTACGGGCTCAGCATTGCGCGTCGGCTGCAGCTTCCGGACGAAGTGCTCGATCGCGCCGAGGCGCGTCTTCCGACCGGTGAACGCGACGTGAATGCGCTGCTGGCAGAGCTCGAATCCAGGGAGCAGCGACTGACGGAGACAGAAAAGGAAATCGCAGCAATCGGAGAAGACGTTCGCCGCCGATCCAAGCGCATTGCAGACCGCGAGCGCGCGGTGAAGGACAAGGAACGCAACGCCGAGCGCGATGCGCGCAGGGAAGCGCGGCGCGTGTTGCTCGACGCGCGAGATGAAGTGGAGAACACGATTCGCGAGCTGCGTCAAAACGCGGCGGATGCCGCGGAGGAGGCGGCGCGCGAAGCGAGGCGGAAGGTGGAGCAGCTCGCGGCGGACGAAGCAAAGGCAATCGTGGCGCTGGACGAAGCCGCCAGTGCGGATGCGTCGCGCCCGGGCGAGCGGGAGTACGACAGCTCGACGTCAGAATCGCCGCCGACAGAAGGGGATTTTGTTTCCGTCCCAACGGTGGGCGGGCGAACGGCGCGCCTCATGGAGATTCGCGGTGACGATGCCATCGTCGCTTTCGGCTCCGTCAAGCTCACCGTTCCCCGGTCGTCGCTGGAGCGAGCCCGGGCGCCAGAATCGGGAGAGCGTGTCCAGGTCGCAATTCGCGGAGACACGCCGGAGCTTCACGTGAGCAGCGAGATAGACTTGCGTGGAATGCGCGCTGCAGAAGTGGACGATCTGGTAATGCGTTCTGTGGATTCGGCGGTGCGAGCGGATTTGAAGACACTCCGGTTCATTCATGGGAAAGGAACGGGAGCGTTGCGCGAGCGCGTTGCAGAGATGCTTCGAAAGGAAAGTCGCGTCGCGACCTTTCGGCTGGGCGCGTGGAACGAAGGCGGCGCCGGAGTCACCGTGGTGGAGCTCGCATGATTCCCGACGAGACTGTGGAGCAGGTTCGCGAAGCGGCGGACATCGTCGGAATAATTGGCGAGTATGTGCCGCTGAAGCGCACCGGCGCCGATTTTCGCGGGCCCTGTCCCTTCCACCAGGGCACTCGGCGAAACTTCTCTGTGTCGCCGTCGAAGCGCATGTACCATTGCTTCGTCTGCAACGAAAGCGGAGATGTTTTCAAGTTCCTGACCAAGCGCCTCGGCGTTGATTGGCCGGAGTCGGTGCGGATCGTCGGCGAGAAGGCCGGCATCGAAGTGCGAGATACGAAGACGAAGCGAGAGGGCCCGGACCCGCGCGAGCCCTTCTGGGAGCTGAATGCGACCGCAGCCGAATATTTCCGGCAGCTCTTGTGGGACGAGACGATCGGCGCTCCCGCGCGGGAATATCTGGCCGAGCGTGACATCTCCCGCGCCGTCGCGGAGGAGTTTGCGCTCGGGTTTGCTCCGCGCGAGATCGGGCTGATGCGAACCTACATGAACACCCTCGGGTTCGACGACGCGCGGCTTCTCGAGGCCGGCTTGCTCGTGCAGGCGGATCAGGAAACGGAGCCACGGCCCCGCTTCCGTAACCGGCTGATCTTTCCAATTCAGGATTTCGCAGGTCGCCATGTTGGCTTTGGCGGACGTCTGCTCGGACCGGGCGACGTGAAGTATCTGAATTCCTCCGATTCACCAGTCTTCTCGAAGGGAAAGGTTCTCTACGGCCTCAACCGGTCTCGCAATCCAATCCGGCGCGCGGACCGCGCGCTGATTGTCGAAGGCTATTTCGATGCGCTTCGCCTGATGGCCGCCGGGATCGAGGAAGTCGTGGCACCGCTTGGCACGGCGCTGACCGAGATGCAGGCAGCACTGCTGCGGAAGTACACACGGAACGTGTTCCTGCTCTACGACAGCGACGCACCAGGCCTCAAGGCGACTTTCCGCTCGGGCGACGAGCTTCTCCGTCAGGGCTTGTCGGTGCGAGTTGTCACGCTTCCGACTGGGGAAGATCCCGACACCTTCGTACGAACGAGAGGCCCAGGAGCCCTTGTCTCGGAGCTGGAAAGCGCGATCGATATTTTCGAGCGGAAGATCCAGATTCTCGAGCGTGGCGGCTGGTTCGGAGAGCTTCAGAAAAAGCGTCGCGCGCTCGACCGGCTGCTGCCGACAATTCGAGCGACGGCCGATCCAATAATGCGAGACCTCTACGTCTCGCGCGCCGGTGAAGTGACCGGGGTCAACAGACAGATTCTTCTCGCCGAGCTGGGCGCAGCGCCAGCGGCCGCCCCGCCACCGCGCCAGCCATCGGCACCACGCATCAATGTCGAGATACGCGCCCGCCGTGGCGACCGGCGCACGAGAGCGCACGTGAATAGGGCGTCCTCGGAGCGTGAGCTCATTCGCGCAATGCTCGCTCAGCGATCGCAGGTCGAGGCGATTGCCGAGCGCATCGGGCCGGATGCGTTCAGGGATGAACGGTATCGCGCAATTTTCACGGCGCTGCTTTCACGCCCGGACGGCGCGACACTGGGTGATTTGGCTCCGATGCTCGATGAAGAATCGATAGAGGTCGCAGAGCAACTGCTCGAGGATCGTGAAGGACTGATCGACGCGCAGCGCACGATTGATGATTCCCTCGCGCAGCTGGACGTGCGAGGGATGGAGGAGCGGCTCGCGGAGATAGACGGTCTACTGTCGCTCGCTAGTCACGAAGAAAAAACCGCGCTCG
>JBDSVO010000283.1:0-3975 GCA_039927215.1 Gemmatimonadaceae bacterium | reverse complement strand
AGCTGCTCGCCGGCGAGACCGATTGTCTTTCCAGCGAGCTCGGTTCCCCGCTTGAACATTCCGAGGGCGCATTTGCCGATGTCTTCGGCTGCGATGCCGGCGAGCTTCTCATCTCCCATTGGGAGTGACAGTACGAGATTGCCCTCCGCGTCGGGTTGGGGACCGCTGCCCGGGGCGAGCAGATTCTCCCAGTAGAACGAAGCGAGCAGGTAAGTGGTGGGGACTCCGGACTCGCGAAACAACGCGTCGCCCTCTGCCTTCACATCGAAGTGTGGAACCTTGTAGGTGCCGCTTAAGGTCGGCATTCGTTCATCGTCGAGCGGAATCGACTCGCGTGTATCCTCCAGCGTCGACCAGACGACATGTTGCAAGCCAGCCTTCGCCGCAGCGCTCGCGAGATTCCGCGCCTCGACATACTCCTTTGCCGGCGACATGTGCTCCCAGAAAAAGGTCACGCAGTACGCGCCGTAAGCGCCTTCGAACGCGCTCAGCACACTTTCTTCATAATGAAGATTCGCCTGTACAACCTCAGCGCCCAGGTCGGCGAGGGCCCGCGCTTTCTCGGACTCGGGATCGCGGGTGATTGCGCGCGCGGCAAACTCGCCGCTCCTGTCGTTGAGTATGGCCCGGACGAGTCCGCCACCTTGTTGTCCGGTCGCGCCAGCTACCGCGATGATTCGTTTCTCGGGCATCTATACCGTGCTCCTATATATAGTAGTAACTCGACTGTCACTCAAAAGCCGGGCCGTGGGTCACTGCGGGCTCAGGCCATCGATTCAGCGCGCTTGACGATCGCGCGTGCCATCCCTGAGAACATCCTCTGATGAATTGGATACAGTGCGTACCAGTACGCGAGTCCGGCGAGGCCACGCGGATCGAATGAAGCAGTCTGGATGAGCAGAGTGCCGCCTTCTGCCCGGGGCATCGCTTCGAACTCGAGTGTCGCCGAGCCGGGCACTCTCATCTCTGCTCGAAGACGGACAGCACGGCCGGGCTCGACAGCTTCAACGCGCCAGAAATCGAGCGCGTCGCCTGCTCGAAGCATGTCCGGATTGCGACGGCCGCGACGCATTCCGACTCCACCGACGAGACGGTCCATCAGCCCCCTGATTTTCCACAGAAAGTCGGCGTAGAGCCATCCTCTTTTTCCGCCGATCCCTGAGAATGCAGCAAATACAGCCTGAGGCGGCGCCGTCGATTCAACCCGTCGCTCTTCTACTATCATGCCTTCCCCGGTGCTCGTCGTCACTCCTGCCTTCAGCCGCTGCTGGGCGCCGGACCAGGAAGTTTCCACGTCACCAGATCCAGTACGCTCGAGGGCTCTGCTCACTGCTTCGGCGTAGGGAATGAGGTCGATCTTGAACACGTCGCGCGCTGATTGATCATTCACGATTGCTTCGCTTTTCAGACCTTCGATCAACGGGTGCGAGTACGAAGCTGGAATTGGCGTGATGAGATCGACCCAGTACGATGACAGGCGCGGCGTCAGAACCGGGACTGGAATGAGGAACCGGCGAAGCTTTCGCGCTCTAGCGTACTCGCGCATCATGTCGCCGTAAGTCAGTATGTCGGGGCCGCCTATCTCGAACGTTCTACCAACCGATTCAGGAATCCCGAGGCATTCGGTGAGATAGTTCAGCACATTCTCGACGGAGATTGGCTGGCAGCGCGTGGTGACCCAGCGCGGAGTGATCATCACCGGCAGGCGCTCCGTGAGGTATCGGATCATCTCGAATGAGATGCTTCCTGAGCCAACGACGATTGCCGCGCGAAACTCTGTTACCGGAACTTCACATTCGCGAAGGACATCTCCGACTTGTTGCCGCGACGCGAGATGCGACGACAGATCGCTGTTGTCGACACCGAGTCCGCCGAGGTAGATGATGCGCTGAACGCCGGCTTGGCGTGCGGCATCACCAAAGTTCTTCGCGGCGATACGATCGCGCTCTTCGAAACCGTGTTCACCTTCGGCCATCGAGTGGACGAGGTAGTAGGCCACATCTACTCCACGAAAGGCGGCGTCGAGGCTGGCGCGGTCAAGCACGTCGCCCTTCAGGACTTCGACATCACCCCAGTCTCGGCCCGCGACGCGACCGGGGTGGCGGACGAGGCAGACGACGTTGTGACCGGCGCCCACGAGACGAGGAATCAGGCGGCCGCCGATGTAGCCGGTGGCACCAGTGACGAGAACTCTCATGCCGTCAGGAGTGCAACATCCCTACCGTAATGCTCTCCCCGTCACACGACGCTCATCCCGCGGAATCATTATCTTTTTGGGCAATCATCGTCAGGGAAGAGGACGTCACACCCCGGGAGGCCGTTTTCGTGAGACACGCGCTTCTTAGTCCGGCTTATTTTGTCTCCCTCATGGCTGTGGCCTCGCTCGTAGTGGTCGTGTTCCTTATCGCACGACGGTCCAGCACGGAGGCTCGGACAATCGCGGGCGGAGCATATCGGCCGCTCCTGACTACCGCGCTTACGTTGTTGGGACTGCTGCTTCCCTCCTCCGCCGCAGCGCTGTTGTATGTCATCCACCTGGGTCGCGTTGCCGACTCCGGATTTCTGCTTGCCGCGCTTTCGCTGTATCCGGCGATACTCGTTTTCGCCGTGTGGGCTCTTGCCGGGTCGATGAGATACGCCGGGACCGATGACAAGCTTCAGTTCAATGCTGAGGTCGCGTGGGCGTACGGCGGTGCCTACGCCGCTATCTACATTCTCCTGATCTCCGCTGTCGTCCTCACTGCCATGTTTTTCGTCTTCCGTTCTGACATGCTGGTCTCCACGCCAACGCCCACTGTCAGCCAGACGACAGTCACGCTTTCCCGCTCTCCCATAAGAGTCGGAGATTCGCGAGGAACCGTGCTCCAGCTCTGGGGCAAGCCCGAGTCGTTGTCGGTTAGTCCGTCCCGTCTCTATTACTCGCGAGGTGATACCGTGATCAGCGTTCTGATTGATGCCGGAGACACAGTGCGTGGAGTTCTCGTCGGAGGTAAGCGATGACAGACGATGATCGCACCATGATCGAGCTTCTTGCTTCTGCCCGAGCAGAGTTCATGGGGACTTCGGTAGACGAGCAGACCGAGTTTGCGGCGAAGTTCCTGTGTCTTCTCTTCGATGCGGCAAAGGCCGCCCACCCCGAGCATAAAGTGCGCGCCGACGCGCTGCGTCGCACCTTTAGAGGCATCGCTACGTCGCCATCGCTTCAAACCACGTTTCGGGAATCTCTGTTGCCGGACCTCCTGGCGGCGCCATCACTGGCAGCAGCGTTAGACGCGCCGTTTTCAGGTCTTGTTCGTGAGCTGTCGCTCGAGGAAGACGCCTGACTCAGACGTTGACCAACATCTTTACGAGGTTGGGCATCCCCGCTCCCTGCATCTGCCGTTGTCGGCGCAAATCCGTACAGTTTTTCAGCACGATGTCCTTCACATCATCGGGCCGGCCGATGAATTCCTTCCGCTTCGACAGAAACGCAGCGATTAGTCCCGACACATGCGGAGCTGCCATGCTCGTTCCGCTCATCTCGGCGTAGAGCTCCTCGAAGGTCGCGTTCACGCCGATGTCGGGCGCATCGTTTCGCACGGAAAAAATACGTTCGCCAGGCGCAACACAGTCGGGCTTCATTCGTCCATCAGCGGTTGGACCGCGCGACGAGAAGAAGGATGTCCCGAAGGTGTGCGGGCTGTCCTTATGCACTGATCCCACGACGATTGCTTCCTCGAGATTCGCCGGATCGCCCAGGGACATTCCCATGTTGGCCTGGATGTTCTCCCCGTCCGACGTGTTGAGTGTCGCAAATCCCTCATTGCCCGCGGCGAGGACTACGACAACGCCCTGACGCCAAAGTCGTCGGAGCTCGACACAGAGTGGCGTATGTCCACAGTTGAACGCCTCGACATCGAACTCTCCGCCGAGACTCAGGTTCACGCCATGAATTACGACGTGACCTGCGCGCTCGTTCGTGTCGAAGATGTGGTC
>JBDSVO010000282.1:0-3702 GCA_039927215.1 Gemmatimonadaceae bacterium | reverse complement strand
CGTGCTCCGAAAATCTTTCCTGCTCCTGTGTCTTCTGTCTTTCGTTGCTGCCGACCAATCTACGGCGCAGACGGTCGTGCCTCAGGCCGTGCCGGTGAATACCTGGAGTGCGAGGAGCAACTTCGGTCTCACTCTGTTGGGAACCTGGACCGTCGTTCCGGACACGATGAAGGGAACCGCTACCGGAACGTGGACACTCGTCGACGCGCAGATGAACACTGTTACCGGCGGCGTATGGTCGGCATCAAAATCTCCGGCAGGTTGGGACGGCGCCTGGCGAGCCGTGATTGCCGGCACCACGGCCGATCATGTTGGCACGTGGAGCAGCAGCATCAATCTCAAGTCGGACGCTTCGTTTGCCGAGCTTTTTGAGAAGGCCCTGCAGACTTTCGTCAGCGGCAACTGGCGATACGGGCGGTACTCGGGGACCTGGACGATCCGCGCGTTCAAGTGAGCATTGATGGCTCCAGCGAGGTCGCACGGTTATGTGCCGCAGGGATGAACCTGGACGGCGAACCTGCCGCGGCACAGGCGCTGTTCATGCAGGCATGGGAATTACGTCGCGATGACTACGAGGCGAGCATAGCTGCGCATTTTGTTGCACGTCATCAGGCATCTCCTGAGCAATCGCTTCGTTGGAACCAACTCGCGGTCGATCACGCAGAAGCTGTTGACGACGATCGGGCTCAGTCGCTGTTGGCCTCCATGTATCTGAATCTGGGAGAAAGCTTGAGAGTACTCGGCCAATGTCCAGAAGCGATGGCGGCCGCGACTCGAGGACTTTCATGTCTGGAGTTCCTGCCAGCAGGTGGCTATCGAGACTTTGTCGAGCGTGGGCTGCGACGCCTCGAGAAACGCCTCAGCCAGGTCGATGCCTGATATCAACTCAGGCCTCGGCGGAAGAGTTCCGGTGATGCGAGATCTTCGAGGCATCCTATGCACTTTAGCGCTGATGCCGGCATTGGCTTTCGCGCAGCCGTCCAGAACGCAGATAGTGATGCTCGGCACCGGAACACCGATTCCTGATCCCGACCGCAGCGGACCCGCAGTCGCAATTATCGTGGACTCGGTTGCCTATCTGTTCGATGCGGGAGCGGGCGTCATGCGTCGCGCCGTAACGGCCGGTCGCAACGGCGTTCGAGCATTCGCGCCGCGCAACGCAACGGGCCAGGCGGCAACACAGTTCGACCGCCTTTTTCTAACGCATCTGCATTCCGATCACACACTCGGGCTTGCCGACGTGATTTTCACACCGTGGATTCAGGGCAGACGCGCACCACTCGACATCTACGGTCCACCCGGCACAAAGCACCTGGTGTCCGGTATTCTCGACGCGAATTCCGAGGACATCGCCGAGCGCATTGCAGCATCGGGGGGTCCGTCACCCGAGGGGTGGAATTCAGTCGTCCACGAAATCACCGAGGGAGTTGTGTTCAAGGACTCGCGAATCACAGTGCGCGCGTTCGCCGTTCCGCATGCCGGTTGGAAGTACGCGTTCGGATACAGAGTCGAGACTCCAGACCGGACGATCGTCATCAGTGGCGACACTCGCGCAGACTCCGGAATTGCCGAGCATTGTCGCGGTTGCGACGTGTTGATTCACGAGGTGTATTCGGACTCGGGATTCGCGACCCTTCCACCCGCACGACAGTCTTACCACTCGAACGCGCATACTTCCGCCACGAACCTTGGAGATATCGCAACGCGTGCGCGACCCAGGCTGCTGATCCTTTATCATCAGCTGTTCTTCGGCGCCACGGGGGAGAAATTGCTGAGCGAGGTTCGCTCGCGCTTCGGCGGACGAGTCGTGTCGGCGCATGACCTCGCGGTGTACTGAACCACCGGCGGGCCGGCTCGTTACACGTTGCTTTCTCTCAAGCCATATTTTCATCTGAGCCCACGACTTTCCTGCAGCTACTCGCTTCAAGGAGCAACGATGCGACTTCTTCCGTTCATTCTCGTACTCGGCGTTACATCGGTCGCATCGGCGCAGCCAGCGGGCAAATTTCCACCCGACTCGCTGATCAATACGAAGATCTTTCCACACTCGACGCCTGTCACTGAGGTCGTCGGTGCCATGCGCAACTTCACCAGCGCGCTCGGCGTTCGCTGTCAGTTCTGTCATGTGGGTCGCGAAGGGCAGCCGCTTGCCGAGTTTGATTTCGCCATCGACATAAAGCGCAACAAGCTCGTCGCGCGGCAGATGATGCGAATGGTTCAAGAGATCAACCACCGTCTCGATACAATCCCGGAACGCGGCAAACCTCCGGTTGCCGCCTCGTGCATGACGTGTCATCGCGGCGTAAACCGGCCTGTGCCACTCTCGCAATTAGTTCAGGAGGCGGCGGTAACGGCCGGCCCCGACTCAGCTCTGCGCGCATACAAAGCTCTTCGCGCGCGCTACTACGGACGTGATGCTTACGACTTCAGCGAGCCGTCGTTGAACATCGCTGCATTCCGGACGGCGAGAGAGGGCAAGCCGGACGACGCTTTGACGTTGTTGCGCTACAACGAGGAGCTGTTCCCCAATTCTTCAGGGATGTCGGTCTTCAAGGGCAACATTCAACTGATGAAAGGCGACACTGCCGCGGCGGAGGCCGCTTTCAGAGCGGCTATCCGACGGGACTCCACTAACAACGAAGCGCGCGGCAGGCTGCAGGCGATCGGACGAAAGCCCTGAGTCGATCCTGCCAATCGCGCTAACGCGCAGCGTACCGCCGAGCATCGGCAATTGCGAGCTCACGCATCTGAAGCGTGAGCCGATCAACCTCGAGCGCGCGGCGGCGCAACACGTTCTTTATGAGCGGAGTCTGGTAGCACTCGGCTGCACAGTCCAGCGGTTGCCTGCCCTGCCAGACATGCCCGATTCCGTGTTCGTCGAAGACACGGCCGTCGTTCTTCCGGAGTTCGCTATCATTACACGGCCTGGTGCTGCGTCACGAGGGGCCGAAATCACGTCTGTCGCTGAGGCGCTCCGGCCACACCGTCCGCTCGCGTTCATTGAATCTCCGGGAACACTCGACGGCGGCGACATTCTCCACATCGGTTCCACCATCTATGCGGGTGAGTCAACACGCACGAATGCAGAGGGCATTCGACAACTGGCGCAGCTCGCGTATTCGTATGGATATGATGCTCAGCCGGTCAAGGTGTCCTCCTGTTTGCACCTCAAGAGTGCAGTGACCGCTGTAGCTGACGATGTCATTCTCCTGAACGCCGCCTGGGTGGAAGCGTCATCCTTTCCGGGGCTGGCTCAAATCGAGGTTCATCCACGTGAGCCGTTCGCGGCGAATGCCCTGCGAATAGGCGACAACGTCATCTATTCAGCCACCCACGATCAGACCTGCAGACGTCTCGAGGAACATGGGATCAGCGTTCATATCGTCGAGACGGATGAGCTGGAGAAGGCAGAGGGTGCGGTTACCTGCTGCAGTATCCTGATCTCATGAGAACGCTATCGGCTCCCGGCCTTCAAAGCCGGCGGGATTCCGCCCCATCTATCTCCACGCTTCCTCACATAGTTTGTCAGAACATAGCCCCACGGAATTACGAGCGGGCATATCACGATTCCCACAAGGCAGTCCGTTATGCTTTGGCTCGTATTTGGATCCAGCTGATTCGCCGACCAGAGTGGAAGCGCAACCGCGAGTAGCCATATCACCTTCCAGAGGAGCTCGAAGAGAAGGAGCGGCAGCATTTGCA
>JBDSVO010000281.1:0-5782 GCA_039927215.1 Gemmatimonadaceae bacterium | reverse complement strand
GCTCGTTCTGCGGCTGAAATTCGCGCTGCTGTTGCCCGTGAAGATGGGAGTCCGGACCGCTCAGATGCTCATTCCCGCTCGCCGTGACGAGAGCGCGCAACGGTTGAACGGATACTGGAAGGCCTTCCGCGAATGCGTTGTCGGCGTCCGCGCCGCCGGCAAGCGAGCTTAGGCGGCGGGCAGCGCTCTACATTCGGTCGTCTAGAGTCTTGCCACTCCGTATCGGCTCGAACTCGGGAATCGCCCGTTGCAAAGCTTCAGCGAGGTCGGTCTTCGTAACCAGCTGGTGCGGATGATCCGTGAGATCGCGCAGCTCCGAGATCGTCGCCTGGAGCGCTTCCTTGTCCGCCCCTGACTGCGCCACGCCCAGCAGGGCGGACAAGCCGATTTCTCGCGCTTCCTCGTCCTTGCCGAGGAATACCTCGCGCTCCTTCTCGCCCTCCGTATCTCTGGGAGTGGACAGAATCGGCCACGCGCCGCCAGCGGCGTCTTTCTCTACGGAGGACCGGGCCAGCTCCTCGTCCTCATAGGACCTGGGCCGGTATCCGGCCCTCTTCACGAACTCCTCGGCAATCGGCGTCAGCTCGTGCAGGTCGTCAGCCTCGTGCATGCGGGGGATTGCCACGTGACGGTCGGGAACCGCCACGGCCGAGAGAATGCAAATCTCCGCAGCCTCATCTACGCTGACGAAGAATCGCCTCGTATCGCACGGGACGGCAATCGGCTGCCGGTTCCGAATGCGGTCGCCGAAGCTTGCCAGCAGGCTCCCGGCCGAGAACGCCACATTCGCGAACCGCGCCGAGGTCCGCTTCGCGCCGCTCAGCTCGCTGCATCCGTCCGTAAAGAGCAGCTGCTCCATCAGGCGCTTGCTGGCTCCCATGAAGTTCGCGGGGTTCGCGGCCTTGTCGGTGGAGACCGCGAAGTAGCGCTCGGGCAGTCCTTCTTCGGCGAGCCACGAAATGAATTGCTGTTGCTTCAGCACGTTGGTATCGAGCATCTGCAGAATCGAGGCAACATCCTTCTCCGACCTCACGTGCTTGAGGGCGGCGAAATGGAGCACGACGTCGTAAGGGCCCGCCAGCGAAAGGAAGCGGTGTGCTACGGGCGCACCGTAATCGAGCGGCATCAGCTGCAGATCCAGCGACGCATCGACGATCCCCGCGCTCCGCAGGTCGCGAACGAGGTCAGCGAGCCCGTTCTCGTTGTGATCTATGATGTGCAGTGCGGCCGGTCGATAGGGAAGGATCGCGCGGACGGTAGCGGCTCCTATCGAGCCGGCGCCGCCGATCACCAATACGCGCCGGTCGCGAAACGCGGCGGAAATCTCTTCGGATCTCGAGGAGATGTCGCCGGCAAACAGCGACACATTCCGGCCCGTGGCAATGCTCGCCGGATCGGCCATTATGCGATTCGCTCCGGCTCGAGCGCCGTCGCCGTCCAGGTGGACAGCAGGCCCTCGTCAAAGGACCTGAGGGGGGCCCAGCCCAATTCTGTGCGGGCTTTGTCCCAGCTGCCTACCAGCGCGTCCACCTCTCCGGCCCTCGCCAGTCCGGCATCTGCGTCGAGGAGGATTGTCTCGCCCGTCAATGAGATCATGCTCGCGATGATGTCGCCGATTCGCCTGCCGACGCCCGAGCAAAGATTGTAGGCCTCACCCGACCGCCCACGCCTGCTCACGCGGACCAACCCATCCGCCACATCCTCGACTGAGACGTAGTCGCGAACGCCGTTGAGGTTGCCGACCCGAATCGTGCGGGGTGGCGCTCCGGCCAGCGCCGCTCGAAGTCTTGCCGCCACTCCACCGATCATCAACGTCGTTGGAACTCCCGGTCCGACCAGGTTGAATGGCCTGGCAAGCTTCACGTCCATTCCTTCGGCTGCCGCTCGCACGGCGAGTCGGGAGACCGCGGATTTCGCCCGCCCATAAGCGGTCTGTGGCGCTCCGATGAAAGTCTCTGTCACGGGCTGTTGATCCAGGGGAACCGCTCCATATTCGGCGGCAGAGCCGACGAGGACTACCGCTGCCGAGGGCGCGAAATCCCGAACGGCATCGATCAAATTCTGACTCGTCCCGAGATTTGATGCTTCGAGCAGGTCATCGGAGCCATTGATCGCTCCCGCCAGGTGAAAGATCAAGTCGGGCTGCACGGCCTTCACCACCCGTTGCATCGCCACATTGCTCGTCAAGTCAGCCCTGATCGATTCATCGAACGCACCGGCGGGCGTGTCGCGAACATCAGCTCCGACGATCGTGTCGGGAGCTTCCTCGCGAAGCCGCGCGGCCAGGTGACGTGCGACAAACCCTGCCGCGCCGGTGACGAGAACCCTGGTCATCCAGCTGAAGGGGGCCGCAGGAACCGCTTGGGATCCTTCACGAAGTCTTCGCTCGCGCGGGTGTAGTCGTCGAACCGGCCGATGTCCTGCCAGTAGCAGCGCGTGCGGTGGCAGTGCACCTTGTCGCCCCCGCGATGCAGGGCGAGCATGAGATCTGGCATGTCGAAGTGCCCGGCGGGCGGGATCGCCGCGAGCGCGCGCCGGGTGAGCACGTTGATTCCCATGCTCACGTAATGGGAAACGGTCGGCTTTTCCCTGTAGTCTTTGAAAGCGCCATCCGGCGCGAGCTCGATCACGCCGTAGTCGATCTTTTCTTTCCGCTCACTGACCGCCATCGTTGCTGCGGCGCCACTGCGGCGGTGCGATTCGATCAGTTCTCTGTAGGAGAGATCGGTGAGGAGGTCGCCATTCATCACGATGAAATCCTCAGGCGGGTCCGTCAGCGAGCGAAGCGGCGCGGCCGTGCCGAGGGCCTCGGCCTCGCGGCCGTATTCTATCGAGATTCCGTAGTCGCCGCCGTCACCGAAGTTCGCGATGAAAATGGGAGCCATGTGACCGAGCATCAGAATGGCCCGGCTAAACCCCTCGGCTGCCAGCTGCCGAATGACCACCTCGAGGACGGGAACATCGCCGAGTGGGAGCAGCGGCTTCGGAATCGTCATCGTGAAGGGGCGAAGACGCGCGCCCTTGCCCCCCGCCAGGATCACGGCTAACACGCCACAGCTCCACCCCTGCGAAAGGAAGTCAGGAGCTCCACCAGCGCCGCCATGCTCACGGTCGCGTCGGCGCGCTCCTCTACCAGGCGCCGATTGTGCAGCCGCGCCGGTGCGATCCACGGCTCATTCGCGATGGCGCGCCGAATACATGCGGCCAGCGCTAAAGAGTCGCTGGGCGGGAACAACAAGCCGTTCTCGCCGTGGGTGATCCATTCCCGATTGGCCGGGATATCGCTGAGAATCGGAAACAGGCCACCGGCCATTGCCTCCAGCAGCGAGGAGGAAGTGCCGTCCGAGAGGGAAGCCGATATGTAAAATGACGCAGAGCGAAGCGCTGGCTTCATCTCGGCGTCACTCACGCCACCGCGGAAAATAATTCTCTCGCGGAGCTCACCGGTGAACAGCTCGTCGGCCGTCGTGATCGCGGCGGCAAGCAGCGGGCCGGTGGAGAGAAACGAAACCGTAATTCCGAGCAGCTCGTCGCCCAGGTGCGTCAGGCTTCGAACGATCGTATCGTTGTCATAAACCGGAAGGAATCCGCGGGTGCAGATGAAAGTCGGAACGGAGGGAAGCGTTGCCGCCGGCCGATGCGCCTCGACGTCCACGCCGAGATACAGCGGGGACACGCTGGCGCGCGGCGCCAGCTCGGCCGTTTTCCGGGCGAGGAACGCTCCGTTCGCTATCACCCTCGTTGCTCGATTCAATGTCATCCGGGCTATCTGTTTCTCGAATCCCGTCGCCAGGAGCACGTCGCTTCCAACCACGTAAACAACATACGGCCTGACTCCGCTCAGGAATGCCGTCGCGGCGTAACTCCCGCCATAAAGTGTCAATACGACATCGGCATTGTTACGGGCAACGATGCGGCGCAGGCTCCTCGCTGAATCCAGCAGTCGCAAGAGTATGAATCGCGGCGTCGCCACCCTGTGTACCGCTTCGACGTGTGACTCGAGTTGTTTCGCGTGCGCGATCTGGGCCTGGGCGGTGGCGTCCATGTATCCCGGAATTGTGCCCCGCCGCTCGAAATCGACCACGTGCACGACGATTCCGAGCGCCGCCAGCTGCTCGACGATCAGGCGCGACCAGGGGCTGGAGAGTGCCATCAACACCACCAGACGAAGCGGCTTCGGGTCGTCAGATTCTGGTGTCAAAGCGTCGTATCGCGACAAGCGTGGGGATCTATCCTTGGCCCCAAAGGCCGACGGGCAACCAGAATTTAGCGATGAGACGCGCTTTGTGCGTAGCCGCGGGCCGTTACATTAAGCCCGGAAATGCCAAAGAGCACCGTACTCGATTATACGCAGTCTTTGGAGCGGGAAAGATAGGAAGATCCCCTATCGTGGAATTAACCTCTAATATCGAGTCGAGTGCGGAGCGGGAGTCCTTCGACAGCGGAAGCCACTGCGCGATTCCCCCTTTGTCGTTCTCAGCTCGCTTTCTGATTCGGCCATGTGGAGCAGGAGATGAGTTTTGGAAAAGCGCCCCGCCCAGCGATCCTGCCCGTCCGTATTGCAAATCTCCCGTCCACGGCGTATTACCGACCAAGAAGCATCTGACCCCGAGGAGGCAACAAAAATGAAGCGCCCCACTGGACTACCCCTTCTTGCGCTGTCGATCGGCTTCCTGTCTCTCGCGTCAGATCTCGCCGCTCAGGTCGCACCTCGCACCACGGCAGCCACCGCGACAAGATTCAGGGCGATTTTCGAACCTGTGAACTATCCCCAGGACCTCGAGATAACCGACGTGGTCTTCGTCAATGATTCCGTCGGCTGGGCTTCAGGCGCGGCGGCGACGATCCTCTACACGGGCAACGGCGGAAAGACGTGGACGCCGCAGCTCGGCGGCGACCCGCAAGGCGCCGAGAGACCGATCTATGACCTGCGCTTCGTAAGCGCGAGCGTCGGCTTTGCGACGCAGGGAACCGGCGGCGAGCAGCGACTCCTCCGCACGACGGACGGCCAGACCTGGTCGGAAACAGGCACCTCGGGCCAGCATCGCGGCGATATCCAGTTCACATCCGCCGAGAGTGGCGTCTACGTCTCGGGGGAAAAGATCTTCCATACGGCGGACGCCGGCAAGAACTGGAAGACCGCCTACACCTGCAACATCGCGGTTGACGTGCAGGGGCTCAGCCGGAGCGCCAAATGCCACTTTGAGGGTGTTTCGTTCCCAACACCCCAGATCGGCTACGCCATCAGCCGCAATGTCGAAAACGCCGCATTCGTCGTCGCCAAGACTACCGATGCGGGCAGTAGTTGGACGGCGTGGACGATCCCGGAGCCACAGCTCGGCGGAGAGCACATCGTATTCACCGATGAGAACACCGGCTTCATCAAGATGTGGGGCGGCGCCATTCTGTCGACGCGCGACGGAGGGAAGTCATGGACCGGCGTCCCGGGAGTGAAGCTCGAGGGCGGCAAGCAGGCAAGGATCAAGTTCGTGGACCGCGAGGTCGGGTGGGGGGTTTCCCCCTATGGGACGCTTGTCTACACTACCGATGGAGGGAGACGCTGGGCGTCCCGAAAGCTGAAGTTCCCCGCCACCATCAACGGGTTCAGCGTACCGTCACGCGGTCGCGGATACGTCTCGGGCGAGCACGGAATGATCTATCGCTACCGAATTGTTCCGGCTGATTACAAGGCATCGAACATAATCGAGGCGCCGGCGATTTCGGGCGGATCGGTCAGGTAGGGGCGGATTTGACGAAGCAACGCTGAGCCGACACAGGAGGG
>JBDSVO010000280.1:0-6887 GCA_039927215.1 Gemmatimonadaceae bacterium | reverse complement strand
GGAACTCCGGGGCCCGTAGAGGACGCAGACGAAGCACTGGAGTTCGCGCGCGCGATTGGATTCCCAGTGATCATCAAAGCCGCCGCCGGAGGTGGTGGGAAGGGAATGCGGGTGGCCGCGGAGCCTGAGGATTTCACGCGGTCGTTTCAGCTTGCGCGCTCAGAAGCGCTGTCGGCGTTCGGGAGCGGCGACGTGTACGTCGAGAAATACCTGGAGCGCCCGCGTCATGTCGAATTCCAGATCATGGGCGACAGACACGGGAACGTCATCCACCTGGGCGAGCGGGACTGCTCCGTTCAGCGTCGTCACCAGAAGCTCATCGAGGAAGCACCGAGCCCCGCCGTCACTCCCGATCTGCGCGAGCGAATGGGCGACGCCGCGGTGAGAGGCGCGAAAGCGATCGATTACGTCGGAGCCGGCACGGTGGAGATGCTGCTCAACGCAGACGGGAATTTCTATTTCATGGAGATGAACACCCGGATTCAGGTTGAGCATCCCGTGACGGAAATGCTTACCGGTGTGGATCTCGTGAAGGAGCAGATACGCGTTGCAGCCGGCGAGAAACTCTCGGTGCTGGAGGTGCCGGCACTTCGCGGCCACGTGATAGAGTGTCGCGTGAATGCGGAGGACCCAGCGCGCAATTTTCAGCCATCACCGGGGCGCATCGACGTGTTTCATCCGCCCGGGGGACCGGGCGTCAGACTCGACACCCACGTGTACACGGGCTACACGGTACCGCCGTACTACGACTCGTTGCTGGCCAAGCTGATCTGCCAGGGACGGGATCGCACAGAAGCACTAAGGCGGATGCAGGTTGCGCTCGAGAGCTTCATCATCGAGGGAGTTACCACGACGATCCCGTTCCTGGCTCGGGTGATGGCAGACCCGCACTTCCAGGCCGGCGACGTCGACACGAAGTTTCTCGAGCGTGAGGCCCACCTCCTGCGGGAGCCGGCGTAGTGAAGCTGCAGGTTTTGCTGGCTCCAAACGAAATTTCGCCCGGCGCCGTGCTGGGACATGTCGTTGCGATGATCGACGTACTGCGTGCGTCCACTACTATCGCGACGGCGCTCGCCAATGGCGCCCGCAGCGTCGTCCCGGTTGAAAGCGCCCACCTCGCGATCGTTCACTCAAAGCAGTTCGAGCGCTCGGAGGTGTTACTGGCGGGCGAGCAGAAAATGCAGCCGATATCGGGATTCGATCTCGGGAATTCCCCTTCGTCGTTTACGAGCGAAGCCGTCAGTAGCAAGACGATAATGCTCACCACGACGAATGGAACGCGTGCGCTGACAGGCCTGATCGGGGCAAGGGATGTGGTCGTCGCTTCGTACGTGAATCACTCGGCCGTGGCGGCCATGCTGGGAACCGCGGTGCGGTCGGACACCAACGTTTCGATTGTATGTGCGGGCGACGAGGGACATTTTAGTCTCGAGGACGCCGCGTGTGCGGGCCGTTACATTCGCTCTCTTTCCCAGCGCCACCGCGCTTCCATCGTTCTGAACGATGCGGCGTGCGCTTGCGAGATCATCGATCGAAAATATGGCGACAACATCGCGAAGATCTTCCGGGACTCGTCCCACGGGAAAGCGCTCGCCGAAGCCGGCTTCGGGGAGGACCTCGCCTTCTGCTCTGCAGTGGATTCGCAGCCTGTGGTCCCCATCTATCAGGACCGACAGATCACTCGACTCGGGCCCGACCGCGAACGGTAGCGACGCGCCCGGCTCCGCTTTGAGACGCGAGCTGGTGGGCATCGTGTTTTTGCTCTTCGCGGTGTTCCTCGCCGGAGCTCTCGTCGCACAAGGAGTGAGACTCGCCGGCGGCCGCGGCGACGTTCGCAGCGCATTCGGATGGGTAGGCGATCTCCTCACGCTGCCGCTGACCGATACTCTAGGATGGCCCGCCGCTGCGATGCTTCCGCTCGCGCCGGCGGCGCACGCGCTCCGGCTCTTCGGAAGACTGGATCAGCGCACCGACAGATCATGGATGGTTTTTCTTCTTGGCGTGGTCCTCCTGCTTCCAATCGTTTTCGGACTCGGAGAGGGCGGTTTGCGCGAAGCGACGGGATTGTCGGGATTGTGGGGTAGCATGGTCGCCTTCTACCTGCTGCAGTTTGCCGGGAATGCGGGAGCGTGGATCATTCTCCTTCTCGCACTCAGCGCATTGATGGCGGCGACTCTTTCCTGGAACCCCGTTCGCGCGATAGTGAGCAAGACACCGCGCTCACTGGAAGAGGCGAGCGAGGACGGTACACGCAACGGGGAAGGACTCCTGCAATCGTCGGGCTCACGCTCTACTCGTGCTGTACGGCCGCCCGAGCCGACTCCTGAAGAGATGCCCGCCGTTGATCTGAGTTTGCAACCCGGTAGAGAGACTGCGACGGTCGAGCGCGAAGATTCCGCTCGCACTGACAAGAAGAAAAAGGAAAAGAAATCAAAGGCGGATATCGCGAACGAGCATGCTGGAAGAATAGCGGCCGAAATCGACGCCGCGGGTTTTGTCGAGAGCGATGAGGAAGACGGTGAACGTCCGTCGCCCGAGCTGCTTGCCGTGCCGCCTGGCCGGAATGTCGATGTGGACAACCGCGCGCTCGACGCGATGGGTGTGAAGCTGATGGATGCCCTCCGTACCTTCCGGGTCGAAGGCGACCTCGTCGGCCGTACCACTGGTCCAGTGGTGACTCAATTCGAGATCACACCCGCGGCCGGCGTGAAAGTTCGCCAGTTCGCTTCGCTTGCCGATGACCTCGCCCTCGCGATGCGAGCGCAAAGCATAAGAATCGTCGCGCCGATTCCGGGGAAGGGTGCTGTGGGAGTGGAGGTTCCGAATCCGACGCCTGAGGTGGTGCCGTTCCGTGAGTTGATGGAATCGAGGGAGTGGCGAGAGAAACGCGCTGCACTTCCCATCGCGATAGGCAAGGACCTTCAGGGTCGTGCGGTGATCGAAGACCTCGCGAAGATGCCACACCTCCTCATTGCGGGAGCGACGGGCTCGGGCAAGTCAGTCTGCATCAACACGCTGATCACCAGCCTGATCTTCAGACACACGCCCAAGACGCTCCGCTTCCTGATGGTCGATCCGAAGATGGTGGAGCTCTCGGTTTACAACGTGCTTCCTCATCTGCGGCACAAAGTGGTGACGGATAATCGGGACGCCGCTGCGGTTTTGAAATGGGCTGTGCTCGAGATGCAGGAGCGCTACGAGCTGATGGCAGCAAATGGCGCTCGCAACATCCAGGACTTCAATAGAAAGGTTCAGGAAGGCGCGAAGCTTCATCTGCCGAAGCGTCCTGACGTCGCGTTCGAGAATAGCGAGTACACAGCGGGCATCCTGCCGTACATCGTGCTCATCATCGACGAGCTCGCCGACCTCATGATGACGGTTCAGGCAGAAGTCGAAACTCCGCTCGCGATGCTCGCGCAGAAGGCCCGCGCGATCGGAATCCATATCATTCTCGCAACACAACGGCCGAGCGTGAACGTGTTGACGGGACTGATCAAGGCGAACTTCGCAAGCCGCATTGCGTTCAGGGTCGCCTCGCAAATCGACAGTCGAACGATTCTCGACGGTATGGGCGCGGAAGCCCTACTCGGGAACGGTGACATGCTGTTCGTTCCGCCGGGCAAGTCGGAGCCCGCCCGACTGCAGGGTGCGTTCATCTCGAGCGAAGACACCGAAAGAATCACGGACTGGTACAACCAGCGCAGGGAGCGACGGAAGGCGACGGCGGAGGCCCAGGGTCTGTTCCTCGAGGAGCGGCCAGAGGAAGACATCATCGCGCGCATTCGGGCGAAGGAAGCGGAGGAGTCAGGCACCCCTGGCGGCGAAGCCAGCGAAGAGGGCGACCGCGACAAGCTGTTCCGTGAAGCCGCCGAAGTAGTGATTCAACATCAGCAGGGATCGACATCTCTGCTTCAGCGGCGACTCAAGGTGGGGTACGGCCGCGCTGCCCGAATAATCGACCAGCTTCACGCGGCCGGAATACTTGGCCCGCCCGACGGCTCCAAGCCTCGTGACGTTCTCGCTGGTCTCGACGATGTCGACAGGATCTGCGGCCCCCGATAACCGCTCGCTGCATTCCAGTAGACCGCGCGGAGGAATGGTATCCCACCGCGTCGCCCACCCGGACGGTTGGTTCGTCAGCCAGGACACTCTAATGGCCCGTGCATACCGTTCCAGTGACACTGTTATTGCCGACTACAGCGTCAAAGAGAGTTCCGGCTGGATCAACAGTGAACGTGGCTCTCCCCGCGCCCAATATGTTCGCATCGAAGGCTCCGCCGAACAGTTTCACCACAGTACTCTGACCGGAATTCAGACCGGGAACGTCACATCGATCGAAGCAGGCGCCTGCAGGCACACCAGAAATCGCGGTATTGGGCGGTACAATTCGAGCTGGCCACTGTGCGGTAATTATTGTAGGACTGGATGGATTCGGTCCGTTGTTCTTGACCGTCAGGGAGACTTCAATCGTATTTCTTGAACCTGCACCACAGTCGGCGTCGAGAGATGGATTTTGGGTGCCGGCGACGATCGCCCCGTCAAAGGTGAGCTGGAGTTCCGATGGCACGCGTACCGTCGTGATCATGAAGGCTGTATTGTTGGTTTCGTTGCGCTCCGTCACAGTTTTGTTCGGGTCCGCCTCGGCTGCGAAGGTGACCTGCTGGCCGTCCAGAATTGTGCCCAGGATTTTGCCTTTGATCCGCACGTGGCGGCTAACGCCCGCCGCCAGCGACGACAACGTGCAGTTGATCTGGAGCGATCCATCCGAGGCCGTACTGTTCTGGAGACAGACGCCTAGCTGATTCTCCTCGACCCCGACGAAGGCGACGTCCTTGGGCAGTGTGGATTCGACACGGACATTCGAGGCCGCCCCGTCGCCTTTGTTCTTAACCGTGACGACGTACACGAGGTTCGGCGCGACCTGTGTCGTGAGCAGAGCTGGAGACTCGACCAGGTTCACGTCCAGATCTGCGCGTCTCTCCACCCGCACGGTGTGATTGTCGGAATTATTCGCATTCTCCGTCTCGGCGATGTTGTTGTTCGGATCCGCCACGGCTATCAAAGTAAACAACTGGGATGTACCGCGAATGATCCTGGGCGCCGTGGTTTTGATTCGGATCTCCTTGGATTGGTTTGCATTGAAACCGGTTGTGGTACACGAACCGATGCTACCCTGAAAGCTGCACGCGAAGGCCGTACCCGTGGAGGACAAGTCGGTAAACTCCGCGGGTATGGTGACCTGAACCAATACGTTGCCGGGGATGGCCTGCCCAACGCCATTCGACACCCGTACAACGAAATCCACTTTCCAGCCCGTGGCGACTGCACCCTGACCGCCGACTTGAGCGATGTTGACCGTCAGATCGGCGCGCTGTGCCCGCAAATCGTCTGGGTTTAGTAACAACAGGAATGCTGCCATGGCGATCGACGAACAGCGTGTTAGAGCGAGCATCCGCGAGACTCCTTTTGGCGCTGTGCGCCGAATTCGGTGGAGGCAGTGGTGGATTGCTAGGTAGTGGCCAACGGCCTCGGGAACGTAACGTTCAACCCGACTGCATGCGAGATACCAGTGGCGCAGACGCGCGCGCTGCTATGTGCGGCTTATCGATTAGCGGTGCAACGATCCGGTGCCCTTCAAATCAACCTCGCGGCTACGTTCAGCCATGCTCGCTACACGACAGGTTCTTGGAGAGCGGGGTGAGCGCGTTGCTGAACGGTGGCTGCTGTCGAAGGGCTGGCAAATGCTGAACCGTCGCTTTCGGAGCGGGCATCGTGACATCGATCTCGTCGCCGCGCGCGCCGTTGATGGCGGTGAGCGACTCGTTGCCTTTGTCGAGGTCAAGACGCGCGTCTCAGCTGCATTCGGCGGCCCGTTGGGCGCGGTGCATTGGCGCAAGCAGCGAGAGATGTCTCGGGCAGCGCGCGACTGGATTGGGCGGTTTCATCGCTCTGGTGATGTCTACCGCTTCGACGTGGTGGGCGTCGTTTTCGGAGGCGAAGCGCCCGAGATAGTGCATATCGAGAACGCTTTTGCAGTGAGATGAAGCTTGAGATATTGGTGGTACCTTCGTATTTTATTCGGGTAGCGTCCGAAGGGGTTTTCGAGCGACTTTCCGCATCCCCGCGCGGCCCCCGCGGAGCGCTAGCCAGAGAAATTCAACGTCAACTATGGGGTGAGTGAGATGGCCGTGTCCGTAATGGGTGAAGACAAAAAGAAGGCGTTGAACCTGGCGATCGCGCAGATAGAGAAGAACTGCGGCAAAGGTTCGATCATGAAGATGGGCTCCGATTCACGCGTCCGCGTCGACGCAATTCCCACAGGCGCGATCAACCTCGACGCGGCGATCGGAGTGGGCGGCATTCCGCGCGGGCGCGTCACCGAGATCTATGGCCCGGAGTCAAGCGGCAAGACTACTCTCTGCCTGCACGTGGTGGCCAACGCTCAGCGCGCCGGCGGTGTCGCCGCATACATCGACGCGGAGCATGCGCTCGACACCGATTATGCGCAGAAGCTTGGAGTTGATGTCGACAACCTCCTGGTATCGCAGCCGGATACTGGTGAGCAGGCGATGGAGATATGCGAGATCCTCGTCCGCTCTGGTGCTGTCGACGTTGTCGTGATCGACTCGGTCGCGGCGCTCGTGCCGCGCGCGGAGATCGAAGGCGACATGGGCGATTCCCACATGGGGCTGCAGGCACGGCTGATGAGCCAGGCGCTCCGTAAGCTCACTGGCGCAATCGCCCGCTCGAGAACTTCGGTGATCTTCATCAACCAGCTGCGCGAGAAGATTGGCGTGATGTTCGGCAATCCGGAGACGACCACGGGCGGAAAAGCCCTGAAGTTCTACGCGTCGGTTCGTCTCGACATTCGCCGCATTGCCGCCGTG
>JBDSVO010000279.1:0-4080 GCA_039927215.1 Gemmatimonadaceae bacterium | reverse complement strand
CCCGGCGCGAAATACGGCCTGAAGATGGCGTGCGGCGAAAATCCAAAGCGCGTTTACGCGCAGCGCGGCCCCTCGACACGCATGGGCAACGTTGCCGGGTATCGAACCGCGTGGATAAACGCAGAGGCATACCGGCGGAAGTGGGACAAATGGAATGCCGACCACAAAGGAGATCCGCCAACCCGCGATCTCGGCAACGAAACACTGGCCGAGGTGCTGCGCGGGAATATCCTCATTCACAATCATTGCTATCGCGCGGACGAGATGGCGCAGATGATCGACATTGCACACGAGTTCGGCTACAGGATCCGCTCATTTCATCACGGCGTGGAGGCGTACAAGGTCGCCGACCTTCTCGCAAAGGAAGGGATTGGCGCCAGCGTGTGGGCGGACTGGGGCAGCTTCAAGATGGAAGCTATGGACGCGATTCGCGCGAACCTTCCGCTGGTTGACCGCGTGCCCGGCTCACATGGGATGATTCACTCCGACGATCCGTCCGGCTCGCAGCGCCTCAACCAGGAAGTCGCGAAAGCGATGCGGGCGGGTATCGACGCCGGCCTTTCCATTTCAGAGGACCAGGCGCTCCGCTGGATGACGATCAATTCTGCCTGGGCGCTTGGGCTGGAAGACAAGATCGGGTCGATCGAGAAAGGAAAGAACGCGGACCTGGTGCTGTGGTCCGCTGATCCGTTCAGCGTATACGCGCGCGTCGAAAAAGTATGGATCGACGGCGCCATGCTGTACGACCGCTCCGATGCAGTAGAGCACTGGCGAACCGATTTCGAGCTCGGCTTCGTGCCGACGAGGACGCGCTGACAATGAAAAACAGTCGAATGTTCAGAGGCGAAGCCCTCGCGGCTGGCTTGCTTGCGTGCGTCTTCTTCAGCCAAGCGGCCGCGGCCCAGACAATCGCCATCACGGGCGGTAAGGTCTACCCCGTGTCGGGACCGCCGATCGAGAATGGAACGGTAATAATCACAAACGGGAAGATCGTCGCTGTCGGAGCAGGTATTCCGGTGCCGGCAAATGCCAGGCGCGTCGACGCGACGGGAAAATGGGTAACGCCCGGACTGATCAATTCCTCAACGCAGCTGGGACTGGTGGAGATTGGGCAAGTTGCAGACACGCGTGACATGCAGGCACGCGGCAAGGACAACATTGCTGCGTCGTTCACAGTGTGGGAGGGATTGAATCCCAACTCGGTGATGCTCGCTCCAGCGAGAAAAGAGGGCGTCACCACATTCGTGGTCCTGCCGACCGGAGGACTCGTCGCCGGACAGGCGGCGATACTCGATCTGGTCGACGGCACGACAACTGACATGATGATGAAGTCGCCGGTTGCGATGGTGGCCGAGATAGGTGATGCGGCGCAGGCGGGAACCGGTTCTCGAGGCGAATTGATCGTCAAGCTGCGTGAGCTGCTCGACGATACGAAGTTCTTCATCGCGCACCGCGCGGAGTTCGACAGGGCGCAAACGCGAGATTTTCACGCGAGTCGTCTCGACCTCGAGGCAATGATTCCTGTAGTCCAGGGACGGCTTCCGCTTCTCGTTGTAGTCAACAAGCAGTCCGACATCGACGCGGCTCTGCGCATCGCGCGTGATTTCAACCTCAAGCTGATCATCGGCGGCGGTGCGGAAGCGTGGATGATGGCTGGAAAGCTCGCGGCTGCACGCGTACCGGTACTCACCGGGGCGATGAACAACATTCCGGGCGGCTTCGCCGCTCTTGGACAACGTCAGGAGAATCCTGGCCTGTTGAGCGCCGCAGGCGTGCGTGTTGGCCTGGTTGGAAATGCGGGTGGTGGTGATGAAGAAGCATTCAACGTTCGCAACATCAAACAGGAAGGTGGGAACGCCGTCGCGTATGGAATGACGTGGGAGAACGCCTTGAAGGCCGTGACCCTGTGGCCGGCCGAGATTTTTGGAGTGTCCGATCGCGTCGGCTCATTGTCGGCGGGGCGTGATGCAAACGTGGTGGTATGGAGTGGCGATCCATTCGAGTTCACCACGCATGCCGAGCACGTCTGGGTGCGAGGGGTTGAGCGAACGGAAAAGACGCGGCAGGATTTGCTCACTGAGCGCTACATGAACTTGCCAGGCAAGATGCGCTGATAGGAAAGAAGCCCGCGAGACTATCTCGCGGGCTTCTTTCATTCGACAGTTGTCGGGTGTGTCAGCCGCCTAAGGGCGGTGACTCGGATGTCGCCGTTGCCGTCGGATCGCCGCCCGTTGTGGACGACGTGCTCGAGGATGTCGACGAAGTGGATGAAGTCGCCGCCGCCTCTGACGCGGCTGCGCTTGCGGCCTTGTCAGCCGCGGTTTCGCGGCGCTTCCGATCGAGCTCACCCTCGTAGCGCGAAGCTTCAGCATCGTGCGTGGCCAGGGTTGCAGACAACCGCGCGTACGTGTCCGCATCTATGTCCGACCCGGCCTGTTTCGCTCGAAACACGGCGTATCCGAGGGCCTGCGCGGCCTTGTCAGCGAGCTGACGCGTGCGAAACGCCTCGAGTCTGATCTTGCCTTCATCGAACGCGCCATGCGCTGCCTTGCCCGCGCGGTCGAGCTCTTCCTTGAGCTTGTCGAATAACGCCATTGTCGTCTCGGGTTTAGGGGATGCCCTGCGTATTCAGACTACGCAAGTATTCCACCAGCGGTTTCGCCGGATGCGAAAAACCCCGCCGGAGCGGGGTTCACGTTCGATGCGCCTCGTCGGCAGGCGATTAGCGACGAGCTAGGCAGCGTTTCCCTTCTCTGCGGTTTGCTCGGGGTAGACGCTCACCTTGTAGCGCGTGCGGTTCTTGTGCTCGAACTTCACGACGCCGTCAATCAACGAGTAGATCGTGAAATCAGTGCCGAGCCCGACGTTGCGGCCAGGGTGCCACTTCGTTCCGCACTGCCGGACGATGATGTTTCCGGCGACGACTCTCTCACCGCCGAATTTCTTCACGCCGCGGTACTGCGGGTTGCTGTCGCGCCCGTTTCTGGACGAGCCGACGCCTTTTTTATGTGCCATGAGAACTCCGTTTATCCGAGCTTGATGTCGCTAATGCGTACTTCAGTGAAGCCCTGCCGGTGCCCCTGCTTCTTCGCGTAGTTCTTCCGGCGCTTCATCTTGAAGACGACGATTTTCTTGGCGCGGCCCTGCTTCACTATCTCGCCTTTGACCGAGGCACCCTTGAGCGCTGGTACGCCAACCATCGTCTTGTCGCCGTCGGAGCCCAGGATGACGTCGCTGAAAGTGACTTTCGATCCTTCGTCGCCGGGCAGGCTGGGGATTCTAATTGTTTTGCCGGACTCGGCGCGGTACTGCTTTCCACCTGTCCGGATGATTGCGTAAGACATTTGGGGACTGCGGGTTAGAGAAACATGTGTGCAGCCTGAAAAAATAAGCTCAGATGCAGGTCAAGTCAAATGAAACGGATCAAATTGTCCAACACGGATAGAAATGTCACCGCAATTACACGGATTGAAATGTCACCGCAATTACACGGATTGAAATGTCACCGTTATTACACGGATCAGGAACGGGAAATCGATTCCGCCAATTCGATCCTTCCACATGCTTCTGATCCGTTTCAATTCGCTCCAATCTGTTCGCCCGTGGCGGTTAACCCGGCCGATTCGTAGGTTGTAAGACCTTCTCCCCACCCGGTTGCCGGGAGGCTGTACCTGCCCGACGAGCTCCGACTCCAGCTTGATTCCGCATTAGGCAAGACCTACTCGATCGAGCGGGAGCTCGGCGGCGGTGGCATGTCCCGGGTTTTCCTGGCAAATGAGATCTCACTCGATCGCAAGATCGTCCTGAAGGTTCTTCCCTCGGAGCTTGCGGGTGCAGTGATGCTCGACCGCTTCCGCCGCGAGATACAGCTCGCGGCGCAGCTACAGCACCCGCACATACTGCCCGTTTTCTCGTCTGGAGAAGTAAACGGCCTGCCTTATTTCACGATGCCCTTCGTAAACGGCGAGTCGCTGCGAAAGCAGCTCGGCGCCGCTGGTGGTCTCCCTATTGGCGATACCGTGCGCATCCTGCGCGAAGTCGCCTCAGCGCTGGCGTACGCCCACCGCTGCGGCATCGTGC
>JBDSVO010000278.1:0-3033 GCA_039927215.1 Gemmatimonadaceae bacterium | reverse complement strand
CGCCCGCCCGTCAGAACAACCGGCTTCGGGCCGCGCATCAGGTCAGGCATGCACCGCCGAGTTGTCGAGTATCATGCGGCTTCCGTCATCTCAGAAGCCCCACTCCGGCGGCTCGTTCCACCCTTCGCTGCTTCGGCAAGCTCTGGCTTCCCGCCGGACAGCAGGTACAACACAGCCATCCGAACCGCGATGCCGTTTGTCACCTGATTCAGAATTACGCTGTGCGGTCCGTCCGCGACGTCCGAATCGATCTCTACTCCGCGATTCATCGGACCGGGATGCATGATCAGGATGTCCCGCGGCGCGCGCTCGAGCCGCTCGCGCGTCACTCCGAAAACGCGATTGTACTCGCGGCTCGACGGGATGTAGCCGGCAGTCATTCGCTCCAGCTGCAGGCGAAGAATGTTCAGCGCGTCCGCCCACTCGATTGCTTCCTCGATTCTGTCGATCACGCGAACACCGAATTCTTCGATGGCGTTCGGGAGCAATGAACGAGGGCCGCACACAGCGACCTCGACACCCAGCTTCTGAAGGCCCCAGATGTTGGAGCGCGCCACGCGCGAATGAAGAACGTCACCGCAAATACACACACGGCGACCTTTCAAGTCGCCGAAGTGATCGCGCAAAGTCAGAATATCGAGAAGACCTTGTGTCGGATGCTCGTGAGTTCCATCACCCGCGTTGATCACGTTCGACTCGATCCTCTCCGCAAGAAACTGGGCCGATCCGGAGGCGCCGTGGCGCATCACCACCATGTCGATGCGCATCGCTTCGAGATTCCGCGCCGTATCCACCAGCGTTTCGCCTTTGAGGACGCTCGAGCCGGCCGCCGTAACGTTCACCGTATCAGCCGACAGTCGCTTTTCCGCGAACTCAAATGAGATGCGCGTTCGCGTCGAGCTCTCGAAGAACAGATTCACGATTGTCTGGCCCCTTAGCGCCGGCACTTTCTTTATCGCGCGCTCACTGATCTCCTTGAACGGCTCGGCGGTATCGAGAATGAGGAGTATCTGTTCGCTCGACAGCGGCTCGAGGCCGAGGAGATCCTTGCCGAGCGCGCTTGTCACGGCTCGTCTTCGCCGGCAGCTGCAACTATTACGACGGCGGTGCGACCGTCGAGCTCGTCAACCATCACGTCTACGCGATCGCCGGGCTCGATGAGCACGCGTTTACCGACGATATCGGCATGGATGGGAAGCTCTCTACCGCCGCGATCGACAAGCACCGCAAGCGCAATTCGAGCCGGGCGTCCGAAATCCGCGAGCTCATCGAGGGCGGCTCGCACGGTGCGGCCGGTGTAGAGGACGTCGTCGACAATGACGACGTTCATTCCTTCGATGCCCCATGGGAGACTGGTTGGTCCGACAACGGGGCGCGGGCCGATGGTCTGGAGATCGTCGCGGTAGAGCGTGATGTCGAGCGCGCCCTGGGGAATCACGACTCCTTCGGTCTCTTCGATGAGGCTGACGAGCCGCCCCGCAAGCTGCACTCCACGTCTCTGAATTCCGACGATGATGAGATCGGACGTTCCGTCGTTAAGCTCGACGATCTCATTGGCCATTCGCTTCAACGTCCGCTCGACAGCGCGTGCAGAGAGGACGGTTTTCTGTTCGGTTGTCCGGGATGGCATCAGATCACAATATGCCGCCCCAGCGTGGTCTTTCCAAGTCGGACCAAGAAGAACTGCCCACGCTCGTAGCTGGAGCCTTTATTGGATCTCAACAGCAGCCCGGTGTTCCACGACTTTGGCAGCCTCAACGTGATCTGCTTCCTCGCCCAGTTCGAGACGCGCCTCGTGAATCAGCTCCGCTGCGAGATCAATCAGGGGCACAGGCACTCCCGCTTCCGATGCGAGCTTGGCAGCTATGCCGATGTCCTTGTCCAGCAGGGCCAGCCGGAAGGTCCGCGGAAAGGCACGCGTGAGAACGCGCTCCGGGAAAAGATTCTGCGACGCGTTCGAGCGGCCGGCGGACGCGTTGATTACATCCAACGCGACCGCGGCGCTCACACCGAGCCGTATCAATGCCGCGAGCGCTTCAGCGAGAGACCACACATGGACGGCAAGAAGCGCGTTGCTCACAGCTTTCACCGCGTGGCCAGAGCCGACGGGCCCGCACAGCACAATCTTTTTTCCGAAGGCTTCCAGAACAGGACGCGCTCTTTCCAGCACGTCGGGTTCGCCGCCACACATCACCGTGAGAGTGCCGTCGCGCGCGCCCACGACGCCTCCACTCACCGGCGCGTCCATGAATGCTATTCCTCGCGCCGCCAGCGTCTTTGCAAAATCACGTGACTCGGCGGGATCGCCCGAGGTGCAGTCAACCAGTATCGACCCGCTCGACATCGCGCTGAGGAGCCCCTCCGGTCGCTCGAGGATCTCACGCACCTCTCGCGACGACGGCAGGCAGGTTATGACAACGTCGGCTGCCCGAACTGCATCGCCCGGCGTTGACGCCGCGTGAGCGCCGGTCGATTCCGCGAGCTCTCTGGCCTTGTCGGCGCTTCTATTCCAGACGGTGAGATCGAACGGCGGCTTTGCCAGATGCTGTGCCATCGGCATCCCGATCGCGCCCAGACCGATGAACGCGACTCGTGTCATTTGCCGTGGGTTGCGTATCCGTAAACGAGCCGCGAAATGTCCGCGATCAGCGCTGAGGACGCCTTGCCGTCCCTTATCCCGCGTGTGAGAACAGTGAGCACGTACGGCTTTCGGCCTGCCGGGTAAACGATCGCTGCGTCGTGTGATACCGCCGTAATCTCACCGGTCTTATGAGCGACGCGCGTGCCTGGAGGAAGGCCGGCGGGAATCTTTTCGTTGAATTCCTGCGCCAGCAGGATGTCACGCATGAGCGCAGAGCTCGACGGCGAAAGAACCTGCCCGTTTTCGATCGCGACGAGCAGAGTCGCGAGGTCAGGCGCCGTCGTTGTGTTGATCATCCCTGCGTCGAAAGCCTTTTGATCCTCTACGCCACGCAGTACATGCGTGCGCGTTGCTCCAAGGGAGCGAGCGGCCGCCGTTGCATTTGCCGCCCC
>JBDSVO010000277.1:0-3117 GCA_039927215.1 Gemmatimonadaceae bacterium | reverse complement strand
CGTTTATCCGGTAAGAGTGAGCGACGGTAACCTGGAGATCGCGGTCGGAGTCGAGCCTGTTGAGACTTCGTGATGGGTAGAACGCTCATCGCAGGCTTCGGGAACGTTCTTCGCGGAGACGACGGTTTCGGTGTCGAAGTAATCCGCGCGATGGAGCAACGCGTCTCCCGGTTCAATAATGTCGAGCTGATGGAAGTCGGCACCGGCGGGATTCGCATGGCCCAGGAGCTTCTCACTCCATGCGACTGCCTGATTATCGTCGATGCAATGACTCGCGATGGTGCGCCGGGAGCGGTCTACGTGCTCGATGTCGAATCCGTCGAACGCGTGCAGGAAGTCGACATGCACGTGGCGATTCCGTCACGGGCGCTTTCAGTCGCGCAGGCGCTTGGAGTTCTGCCACCCAAGGTTTACATGGTTGGGTGCGAGCCGCAGCACGTCGATGATCTTAGATTGGAGCTGTCTGAGCCGGTACGCGCTGCCGTTGGAATTGCAGTCCAGCGAATCGAGGAGATTCTCGCGAGCCTCGGAGTGAAAATTATGGAGAACGATTCGACAGCCAGCGAAGGGCCCGGAAGCGAGATCGCCCGACGAGATGAGATGCTCGAGCTGTTCTTCTGGTTCGAGGGGGAGGGCATGACCTCGAGCGCGACGATTCCGGCAATCACGCGGTTTCTGGTGCACCCCGAAGAGATGGTGCGGAAAACAATTTCGGATCTGACTGATCGGGGTCTCGTCGTGCAGCTTCCCGGAAAGTCGGGAGAATATCGTCTCACAGATATTGGACGACGCGAAGCGGGCCGCCGGTTCGCTGACGAGTTTGCCGAGTTGCTCGGTCAGGGGCATGGTGAATGCAACGATCCCACCTGCGATTGTCATGACAACCCAGCGGGCGCCGCCGAGTGTCACGCCGCCCGCGCGATCGGAGGTCACAAGCACTGATGCGTGTAGCCATTGCAGGAAAAGGTGGTACGGGAAAAACCACGATTTCGGGAACCATCGCACGCATTCTGGCGCGGCAGGGCCGCTCGGTGCTGGCGATCGATGCCGATACCACACCGAATCTGGCGGTCACGCTCGGCGTGCCTCAGGCGACCGCGCAGGAGATCGTCGATCTCCCGCGTAACATGATGGAGCGGCAGCAGCAGGAAGACGGCACCATGAAGTCGGTGTTCGTTGCCGATTCTGACCAGATCATCGCCGACTATTCCGCGTCCGGCCCTGATGGAATAAGGCTCCTCGTAATGGGGAAGGTGAATCACGGCGGCGTTGGTTGACTGTGCGGCGCCCACGCCGCGGTCCGCGGCTTAATCGGTGAGATTGTAAGGAAGAACGAAAACGGCGGCGATATCGTCGTCGACATGGAGGCCGGTCTCGAGCACATGTCACGCGGCACGGGGCGGCACCTCTCCCAATTTGTCGCGACGATCGAGCCTTATTACCGATCGATGGAAGTGGCAAGGCGCGTCGCAGGGCTTGCCTCGGAGCTCGGCATTCGCGAAGTGCTCGCGGTCGCGAACAAGGTGCGTGACGACGACGACCGGAAGGCGATTGCCGACTTCTGCACGGCTCACTCTCTTCGGCTCGCGGGCGAGATTCCATTCGATCCCTCGCTCCTGGCGGCCGAGCGAGCCGGCAAGACTCCGATCGATTACGATCCGGACTGCCCGGCGGTGAAGGCCATCGAGCGTTTCACGGCAACGCTCCAGGCGACGGGTTAATGGGCCCAGCTGAGCCTCACGCTATGAAGAGGACGCAGGCCTTCGCTCGCCTGGTGGGCCTGTCTCTTGTTGCGGCCCTTCCAATCGCCGCCAGCGCGCAATCGCTGAAGCTTGTCGGCAAGAGCGACCTTGGTGGCGGCGGGCTGAACGGGGACATAACAATCGTCGGCACCACGGCTGTTGTCGCTGCGGGATTGATGCCGGCGGCCGGAGTTCACGCGCATCTCTACAATCCGTATCCGTGCCCCGCAGTCACCGTAAAAATTGTCGATCTGTCCCGGCCGGCAGAGCCTCGCGTAGTCGCCACCATTCCTGTGCCCGCCGGGCTTGCAGCCCACGGTGTTGCGTCGGCTCGAGTCAACACGCCCGCTTTCAAGGGCGACCTCCTTGCGGTTGCGCTCACGATGTGCGGTGCTGCGGGCTCAACGCTCGAGCGCGGCCTCGTTTATTACGACATCTCGCAGCCATCAGCTCCTCGCTTGCTTGGTCGCTATGTAGCAGATGCCGATATGGTCCATCCCGACAGCATTCCAGCGTGCGGCCCGCCACCCGCGCAGAGGGCGGATCGCTGTGCATCGTCACAGCACTCGGTTTCGCTGATTCAGCGCTCCGACGGTCGTGTCTTATCTCTTTCCCTCGAGCCGGGCGCATCGGCGAGCAAATTCCCCTCGGGTGATCTTCGGATCGTTGACGTGACAGACCCTCGTCGCCCGGTACAAGTCGGGGCGTTTCCACCGTCGGGCACACCCATCTTCTCAACGAATGGATGCCGCCCATTCAGTGCCGGTCACGGCGCGGGCTTCTCGCACAATGGGATGCGCGGAATGCTCGCGTTCTATGACGGCGGACTTTTTGTTCTCGACCTGCCGGCGCCGGGTGCACCCGTCAAGCTGGGGCAGTTCAAGTATCCCGCCGACCGTTCGCTCGAAGCGAGTGCAGCCTACGTCGCCGCGGCACGAGTCAATGGACGCGACCTCGCGCTGATCTCCGAAGCCGACTTCATCGGTCCGCTGACGACCCTCGACGTGCAGGGTCCGCCGGCAGTCGCCGGGTCGAAGTTCGGCTGTGAAGCGATCTTTACCCTATACGATCCCGCGAACACAACGCAGCTCTACCGGCAGCCAAATGGACGCGTCACGGGGGACCTCGCATACGTCGGTCGCGGATGTTCCACGGTTGTTACCGGGGACATGCACGACATGGGCATGGAGCATGGGGACGACAAGAAAGTCGCCGCCGATCCCTATCTCTCAGATCCGAGAGGGAAGATCGCGCTGGTGGATCGGGCTCGGCAGCCGACGCAGGCGGACCTTGCTGCAGGCTCGGGATGTCTCATGGCCGATCGAGTCAAGGCGGCTCAGGCTGCCGGTGCGACCGGCGTGGTGGTCCTTCAGAC
>JBDSVO010000276.1:0-4746 GCA_039927215.1 Gemmatimonadaceae bacterium | reverse complement strand
GGGCCGGAGAGCGCCATTCCCAGCGCGCCGCGATCATAGCGCCGTGGATTCATCTCGTCGCGGATTGCGTAACCGGGCCCACCGTTTCCGTCGTCGCGCGGATCACCATCCTGAGCGACGAAATTTGGAACGACACGATGGAATCTCGTTCCGCGATAGTATCCGGTTCGTGCGAGAGTGAGAAAGTTGTCGACCGTAATCGGAGCATCGGCTCCGAACAACTCGAGCACGATGTCGCCTCTCGGCGTGCGAATAGTCGCGCGTTGTCTATTTCCAGATTGAGCAAAGATTACGTATGTCCTCATCAGTCGCTCATACCACTCGAGTGGCCTCGATGTGCCCGATGTCGATTCCCACCCACGAAAAGCTGAGACCCCCGCAGCCGCCCGGAGGAGAGGATCGGGCGACGGATGCAGACGCGACAGATTCGTCCGCAGCGTCGGTGAAAAGGCGGCGCTGTCACGCTTCCACGCCGCGGCCAGATACTGTATCGCAGCCAGCCGCGCATCGTTTGACGCATCTCTCGAGCTACGCTGGTAGGCGTTGAGAATGAACGGTGCATCAGCGGCATTTGCGCGACGCGCCAGACTTCCGATTACGGTCGCGCGCACGATGTGATCATCGTCCAGCAGTCCGCGAAGCAACGCCTCACGGGCCTGTGCGCTGAGGACCGAATCGTCTCCGGCGATAACCGAGTAGGCGTTCGCGCGAACCCGACGGTCCGTGTCGGATATCATCTGGTAGCCGACCTGACTCGCCAGCGCGCGGTTTGTCATTCCGCCGGCGGCATCGAGCGCCGCGACGCGATAGCGCCAGTTCGGATGCCCCTGCCATGTCACGAACTCGGGGAGCATGGCTCCCGCCCGCGCCGCGGCGGTTAGCAGACTCGACCGATACATCATACTGGTGTCTGCAGACCACAGCGGCTTCCACGCAACGACGTTCGAATCCAGAACTGTATTCAATGATTGGGCCGCCGCGATGCGCGTATTTGCGTCCGAGTCTCGCGTAGCTGCAACCACCAGGTCGCGGGTGCGGGGACCGAATGTCGCGAGGGAGCGCACAGCGTTGATTCGAACATGTGGATGCGGATCGAGAACAAGTCGCGAGAGCACGCCGATTGCGCGATCTGCGAGCGAGTCGCCAGCCGCGGCTTTACTCAAACCACGGGCTATCTCCGCTCTCGTGCGCTGCCGGGCGGCGACCGGCGACACATAGACGTCTGCTGTAACCAGCCGCGGCTGCGGCAATGCAGTGGCCGGAGCTTGAGCGGCGGATGCCGAAGATCGCGCTAAAGGTGGGAGGTTTGCTGCAGCGATCAAGTCCCGCGCGCCGGCCGGTGCGCGTGTGCGCGCGATTGCGTACGTCGCCGCCCAGAGAACGGAAGGACGAGTGTCGGCGGAGAGGTATCGACGAATACTCTCGACGGGTACGGGCTTCAGCTTGGCAGCGGCGAAAAGCAGCTGAATCGTTCGAGCCTCGTCAGCACCGGGCGCTGCAAGTGCAGCAGTGATCGCGCTTCTCGCAGCAGCCCCGATCTCGCCGAGTGCCCAGGCCGCTTCGCGCGCCACGCGTGGCGGGCCAGCGAGCGCGGCAGCCAAAGCGGAAACTCCCACCGGAGTTGAATCACGCAGCAGGCCGAGCGCATAGGCGGCGTTCGATGCAACGACGGCGTCGCGATCCTTGAGCAGCTCACGCAAACGAGGTGCACCCGGCATTCCGTGCGACGCTCCGACCTGCCCGATGGCGAGCGTCGCAGCAGCTCGCAGCGCTCCCCAGCTGCTCGCCAGGGCAGTGTCTACGAGACCAATGCTAAAAGTGCGCGAGTCAGTCATCGCCATCAGGCGCGCGTAAAGCGCGACATTCCGGCGTGAACGACTGTCGGTTGCGCTCTGAGCATTCGCATCAGCGGCGGCTGACGCCAACAATAGCGACGCCAGAACGGCACTAGCTGCGCGCATCTTCCATGACTTTGCGGATCTCGGCCGGCATCGCGACAAGCTTCCCTTCCTTGTTGAGCGTTGCAAGAGTGGTTCGCGCCGATGCCAGCCGCATTCCGCTCGATGCGTTCTCGATGGTGTAATCGAATGTAACGGTTCGCGATTTCACGTCGCTCAGCACGGTGCGAATGCGAATCAAATCATCATAACGCGCGGCAGAGTGGTAGCGCACCGACGCGTCTATCACTGCCAGACCGACTCCGCTGCGCTCGAGGTCGGCGTAGGACGTGCCCAGCTGACGTATCAGGTCGGTTCGTCCTATCTCGCACCACACCAGATAGTTGGCGTGATACACGACGCCCATCTGGTCCGTCTCAGCGTAGCGCACTCTCACTTCGATTGTGCTTTCGCGGGGCGTGGCGACGATGCCGCTCATGAAAGATAAAATACTGAATGAGCCGTCCGGGCGGATACAATAGAGATACGTCGCATTTGTGAAGCACTTGATCGCCCGCTACAATTGCGAGGTGCCAGCTTCTCCCTGCTATCTCGTCTCGGACGCACACATCGGCGTCGCCTCGCGTGAAGTCGAGCGGTCATTCGTTCGATTTTTGCGCGAGCTGCGAGGGCATGCGGCATCACTCGTCATCAACGGCGATCTGTTCGACTTCTGGTTCGAGTGGAAGTCGGTAATTCCACGCTCGAGCTTCCGGGCTCTCGCTGCGTTGTCCGACCTGCACGACAGTGGAATGGAGATTCTCTGGCTCGCAGGAAATCACGACTGCTGGGGAGGCGAGATTCTTCGAGAGGACGTGGGCGTCGACTATCACATCGGTCCCTGGACTGGTGACCTTGCAGGCTGGCATTCCCGCGTCGAGCACGGCGACGGGCTTCGTCAGCAAGAAGATCGTGGCTATCGCGTGATCAGGCCGGTGATGCGGAATCGGCTGGCAATCCGCGCCTTCCGCTCTCTCCATCCTGATTGGGCAACGCGTCTCGCTCAAGGCAGCTCAGACGCGAGCCGCGAGTATCGCGCGCGGGATGAAGGCCGCGGACTTCGCGCAGTCGCAATGGCTGAGCTGGAGCACGACCGCTCGGTCGATCTTCTCGTTTACGGGCACTCTCACGTACCAGCGCTCGAGCGATCACCCCGGGGCGGCGTGTTCGCAAATGCTGGCTCGTGGCTCGACGCGCCCACCTATCTGCGCATGACCCCTGACTCGATTGAGCTGCTCGAGTGGCGCGAAGGCTCAGCCGAGGGTCACCGTCTCAACGTGCTCGATCGCCTGCCCGAGAAAGCGCTGACCGACGCGTAGAAATTGATCGGGCACATCAGAAGCGATGAACCGATGGGAGGGCTTCGCTCCATCGTTGTTTGAGAGCGAGTGTCTGCGCAGTATCTCGGCAGTCTCGGCCGCCGTTTCTTCCGCGCTGTCGATCAGCCGCACCTGTCGTCCCACGACCTCGCCGATTGGCCGCTTCATCAATGGATAATGCGTGCAGCCCAGAACGAGCGTGTCTATCTGGGCGCCAACAAACGGTCCGAGGTATTCGGCGGCGATGAGACGTGTGGCCTCGGTTTCCAGCCAGCCTTCCTCGATGAGCGGCACGAACAAGGGACATGCTCGCGCCATGATGTTGGCGGTGGGCATCTCTCTCGCGATGGCGCGCTCATACGCCCGCGATCTGATCGTTCCGTAGGTGCCAATGACGCCGACGTTCCCCGATTTGGTTGCGCGCGCTGCTGCGCGCGAGCCAGGCTCCACCACGCCGATGATCGGAAGGTCGTATTCGTCAAGCAGAGTCGGGAGAGCATGCGCGGTGGCCGTGTTGCACGCGACGACAACAGCTTTCACACCCTGATCGCGAAGAAACGACGTGATCTCGCGACTGTAGCGAATAACGGTCTCGGGACTCTTCGGCCCGTAAGGAACTCTCGCAGTGTCACCGAAATAGATGATGCTCTCGTTCGGCAGTTGGCGCGTCAGCTCTCTGACGACGGTCAGTCCGCCAAGTCCGGAGTCGAAAACGCCGATCGGGGATGCGTCGTTTACGTCTTTCACCATGCGACGTAAGCGGCAACGCGGATACCGCGACCCGAAGCGCTGACGTTCACGTTTGTATTGAAGTCGGCGAGGTTGGCGGCAACCCACGCGTCGGCGCCGGAGAATAGATGATTGAAGACGATGGCAGCCAGCCAATCCTCGAGGTGCGTGCGGCGCGCCCGGCGGCGGTCGGCGAGGTTCTTGTTCTTCGGAACTCCAATCGTCTTCGGCAAACCCGTTTCGGGATCGATGACAGGCAGTCCGTTGACAAGAACTGTCTCTACGGTTGTGTCGCGTCTCGCGGCTGTGGCTTCGTCGAGATCGATCCACGACTTGATTGACATGCCTATCGCACCCACCTCGGTGGCCGCGAACAAGGCTGCCGCTTTGGGGCGGTAGAGTTGGTATTGACCCAGTCCGGGAACGAGCAGTGACCGCACGAGCGCGGCGCGCGGTGACAACGGCACCCGACATTCCGGAGCCGGCGCTGGTACTTGTCCGGCAAGCACAACGCTTGGGACGGCTGGAGCACCTGGCGGTTTCTTCCCTTGCGGCTTGCAGAGCGTTTTCGCGGGCTGTGCTGCGACGGTGGTGTCGATCACCTGCGCCCGCGACGGCGCGGGAGCGAGCACCACGGCAAAAAAAACCGCCAGCGCCGGCAATGCGGTGGTGGCGGGAGAGTGTGGGAATCGAACCCACCCGGCCCGACTTGGTCGGGTCACACCAGTTTTGAAGACTGGGGAAGCCACCAGGCCCCATCC
>JBDSVO010000275.1:0-3432 GCA_039927215.1 Gemmatimonadaceae bacterium | reverse complement strand
CCTCTTTCTCGCCGATGATTATCGCCAGCTCACCCAGGCCATACGGCCCGGCCTTAACCAGGTCCATACTCCTGCCATCGAGATTGACGGTTCGATCGAGCGGCCGCACATTCGCCAGCGCCCGCTTGAGAACGATGTTCGTCTGAACCTCGAAGGCTTTCGCAAATCCAATCAGCACCGGCGAGAAATCGAACGCCACATCGTTCCGGTGATCGCGATATAGCTTCTCCGCCGTTGCGATGAAGGTGCGCGCACCCGGGTCGAGCTTCGCCCAAGCCTCTTCACCAAAACAATACTCGCGCAGCTCACGCTCGGTCGCGCCGATGCCGCTGTGTTCGCTGTCGAATTCCACCCAGTACTGCGAGCCGATCAATTGCTGTCGAACATCCGACTCGAAGTACCTCGCGCCATCCGGCCGCTTCACGATCAGCGGAAGGTTGACCATTCCACCATAGATCGAGACGGGCATGTCGTGATACGCCACGTTGCGCAACTTGGACAGCTCCTCCACCACGGTCACGGTCTCATCTGATACGAGACGGCGGATATCCCAGATCTTGAACCAGCAATCGCAGTTGATTCCTTCCTTCCGGTACAGGGGAGGAACATGCAACTCCGCATTTTCCTCGAACTCCCGCGGATCATCAGCGGTAATTTCGCCGACGTGCGCAACGTGCAGCGACCGATAGTCCGTGATGTACAGCTGCAACTCCCTCTCTGCGTCACCATCGGACTCGCCGAGCTCATTCTCCAATGCGAGAACATCGGCAATGTGCGGAAGCACCTGCTGGCGGTGCGCCGAGCGAATCCTTCCCCACCAGATGTAGACTGTCTCTTCGTCTGCCGAGCCAGCGCGGAAGCGTTGGGCTCGATCGGAAAGCAAGCGAATGTGCGACTCCATCACGTCGGTTCCGTACGATGGATTCCAGACGGTGACGAGATGTCGATTGGTTGCTGAATCGGGCGTCATCGGCGCATCGCGCTCAACCTGCTCGCGATTTCATCGCGAAGGGATTGCGGCTCCAGAATCTCCGCGTCAGGCCCGTATTGAAGAACGTGACGCATTCCCCAATCCGCGTCCGCCAACGGATGCTCGAGCGTCAACGATCCATCCGCATCCGGGCTCACTCCCTCACGCTCGGCGATCCAGCGCGCAACTTTCGGCGAGTAGCGCACCTTCATTCCCGCCGCCGGCGTGTCAACCTGAAGTCCTTTCCCCGCCCGCAACGCTTCACTCACCGAGAATGTTGCTGGTATCTCGTATTTATCGGGCAGGGAAGTGAGTGCCTCGACCCGATCCATGCGAAACACCCTGAGCCCCTCGCTCTCCTCGCAGTAGGCGACCGCATACCACATCCCGCTCGCGGGCACTATCGCGTACGGTCGCACTACACGAGTCGTTGCGCTCTCCGCTCCCGCACGCCGATAGGTGATTCGCGCCTTGCGGTGATCACGCAGCGCCTTCCGCAGCTCATCGAGGTGGGGAAGCCCCTCCGTGGGCGCCAGCTCGGCGAATCTTCTCTCGAAGTCGCCGTTGTCGGAGGGAAGGCGAGCGATCACCTTGCGCAGCCGCTCGCGCGCGCGTTCAATCACCGGCGTTTCGTCGGGCGGCCGTTCGGCACGAAGTATGGCCAGACCGAGCTCCAGCGCGCACAGCTCGTGGATGGTGAGACCCATCGGCCGCAGGAAGTGAACGGACGTAACGGCGACAGTGTTCGCCCCAATGTAGATCTGCATTCCTTCAACGAATCCACCGGGCGCGCCGTGATGATCGGCTAGCGATTTCAGATCAGCCAGCAAGGCATCGCTCGACACTCCGGCGCGCGCTGCAACCTCGGCCAGATCGTGCTCGTTCTCGTCGGCGATCTCCGGAATGATCTGAAGTATTCTGCGGAGCTGCCTCGCCGCGGTCTCAGTCATCTATTCCCTCCATAGACCGCATGTGTTTCATCCACCTGACGCTCGAATTCGCTCACCAGCGCCGGCGGCTCGAGGGGAACGGCTTCGCCTCCGAATGAAAGCAGCCACCGCGCGAAAGAATCAACGCGACGGATTCGAAACTTTCGACGATCGCCCGCGCCCTCGACGGCGACACCGAGCCGAGCGGCTGCGACCGTTGCGCCCGTTGCCTTGCTGAAGTCGACGATCGCGTCGTCTGCCGAGCTGTCGCCGAGCTCCCAGGCGCGCTTCGATTTCGCGTGCGCGCGAAGATTGAAATCGCTCGGGATCTCGTAGTCGCCGCTTTGGGCCCTGGCCGGGTTGATCTCGACGGCGCGCATACGGTTCAGGCGGAAGTTGCGAACGTCGGCCTCCCTGTCTCGGCCGGCCAGGTACCAGTTCGAGCTGAGGAAGAAGAGGCCGTATGGCTCAACCTCGCGGCGGCTTGCCCTGTCGGTTGACATACTATAGTAGTGGAACGAGACCAGTTTCCGCCGCACGAGCGCTTCGTTCAGGAGCTCGAAGATATTTTCGCGCATCATCGGAGGCGCTGATTCCCGCATGGCCATGCCGGACACCGACGCCAGTGACGCCATGAACGCGATTGACTGCTCCGCGCCGACATCGAGATCCGGCAATGGTAGATCGAACGCGAGCTTTCTGAGAGCCGACCTCGCCTCCTCGGCCAGCACCGGATCGCCGAGCGCGATCACGCGCTGCGCGGCTTCGTTGATTGCCGAGAGCTCATCGGGCTCGAGTACGAGCGAGGCGAGCGCGTGGTAGCCGTATTTGTCGGGCTTGCGCGGTTTTGATGCCGACTTCCCCTCGCGCGCGGCGAGGGAGAGATAGGGGAGGTAGAACCCTTTCCTGTCGAGCTTGTATCCAACCGCCTCGCCGTCGTCGAACGGAACCGTATCTATCGCGATCCCGAATGAGCGGAGCTCGTCCTTGTCGCGCTCGAACATCCGCATGAGCGCGTCGTGCCTTTTGGATTTGTCGGAATAGGCCGGGATGTCGGGCGCAAGCTCCTCGAACGTCGCCGGGTAGCGGCGGCGCAGTAGAGCGGCAAGCAGGTCGGTCCACCGTTGAAGCTTCGTTGAGGCGCGAGGCACGGGTCGAACATACAATTGGGGTCGGACAATGCCAGCGAAGATAGTCCCTGACGATTCGCGTGCCTCTCAGTAGTGGTACCGCGCCTGCAGCAGGTTCACTCGATCGTGCAGGACCAGATACACGAGACGGTCCTGCCTTGTAATTCGTCGTGACCAGAGATTTGCCCGGAGGTGCCTGAGCGGCTCAGGCTTCCCGATTCCGGAGAATGGATCACGCATGATCGCCTCGATGAGCTCGATGATGCGAAGCGCTGCCTTGCGATTGGTATCCACCCACCAGCGCAGGTCCTCGAGACACTCCGGCTCGATCACGAGTGCCCGAACCTTTCTTTCTCGTACGACACGCCGTCCCGAGCTCATGCTCAGTGGTCAGGACTTTCGA
>JBDSVO010000274.1:0-6901 GCA_039927215.1 Gemmatimonadaceae bacterium | reverse complement strand
TCGATGATCACATCGGCAGCGTCACCAAATTGATGACGGCTGTCCAGCGCCCGCCCGCTTTCGGCGCCGAGCCCAAGGTTGTAGTGCGGTGTGCGAAATCCGGAGAGCACATGCATTCCGGCGGCCCAAACTCCATGTCTCTCGAGATCCTGGATTACCAGCTCCAGTTTGTCGAGCAGCGGCTCGCGCAGAACCACGTACTTCGGCCACACATCTGCCTGGTCGTGCGTGAGAAAGTCGTGCAGCTGAAAATGCTCGGAGACGCGCATGTATTGATTTTCGGGCGTCACCTCGATGAATCCCGTCGGATTCTCGTAGGCCTCGGAACGGAGACGGCCCTTCTCCTCGGGCCAGTAGCCAACGCGATATGTCCCAACGGAGCCTGCGACCTTATCACCGAACGACTTCATGGTGATCATCGAGAAGCGACCGACCTTGCTGGCGCCGGCGATCTCCTGAACTGTCGGGATGAGCTTGGACGTGTAGTTGAGATTATTTGCGAGGGCTGCAATCCTGAGATTGCGCGGCGGGAGGACGAACCTTGCGAGAAGCTTTCCGCTCTTGCCAGCCAGATGGACGACCATTGCCCGAAGGCTCGTGCTGTCGACGATAGGCAGCTTGGCAACCGCCGCGACCTCGGGATGGACATCGAACCTTGCAGTCGTTTGAGCTGCCGCGACGCTCGGGATGAGCGGCAGCAGCACGAGAGCGGCTCTGAAGCGGGCGTACAGGCGAGGGCTCAAAAAAGATACTCCCAGCCGGCTTGGGTTAAGCCGGAGGTAACAGGTCCGCCCTAGCGACGGATCGATCAAACAATTGGTCACGCCCGAGTGGACCAAAGGGACGCGATGGACGACCCAACATAACAGTCGAGCCGCGACCGCGACAGAACCACTTTCTCCCCATTTTTTCGGCCCGGAAAACAAAAAAACCCGCCGGACCCAGGTTCCGGCGGGTTTTCTCGCTGCAAACCCTCAGCCCATCATGTGCAGGTAATTAGACCGTTGACCGAAGACTGACACGTCTTGGTGGTCAACGTGTGCGTCGCGACCGCTGACCATCCAGCCGGCGGGCCGGCAACTGCGGTCGCCGCCATCGTCACGTTCTGCGACGCGGTGAAGCCCTGCGCCGAGCCGTTGCCTGAGAAGTACGTGCCGGCGCTGTCGGCTGCGTAGCTCTCCTCATAGGTGGCCAGGTTGCGAAGGTCAGCCTTCATCGATGCGAGGTAGGCCTTCTCCTTGGTGTTTGCGAACTTCGGGATCGCGATGGCGGCAAGAATGCCGATGATGACGACGACGATCAGAAGCTCGATCAGCGTGAAACCCTTTTTGTTGCGGACCATTGTCTATCTCCTTGAGAGGAATCGGTGATGAATCCGCCCTGAAGACGAGGGGGCCAAAAAAAGGCAACTCAGGATTTCGGATTATTTTCCTTGCTCAGACTCGCGAGGCTGTCTGCAACGCTGATAATCCGTAACAGATGCGTATCTGCGGCTGACGTTACAAGCCCGTCACGCGCCAGCGCCCGAGCCTCGTCGAGCTTGCCCAGCTGTAACAGGCACACCGACGCGTTTAAGCGAAGATCCGGCAGACTCGGCGCAATATTGAGAGCTTTTCGGTACATCCCCATCGCGCGCGGACATTGGTTTGCCATGCGAAAGCGATCTGCGGCAAACGAAAGGAGTCCCGGATCGTCGCGTTTTCCAAGCACTACCGCGAGCAGCATCTCCTCCAGCCCGTCCCGTGTCTGCCCAGCATCTGTCAGATGCTCGGCAAGCGTCCAGTGCGCGCGATAGCTCGTAGGAACGTCGAGGACTGTTTGACGGAAGAGGCGGTCGTTGTCGTGCCACACGCGGTTTCGCGTTGAGCTCCGCCCGATTCCAGCAATCAGCAGCGCGACAACCAGCGCTGCAGGCGCGAAGCGGGCGAAACCTCCACGCTCATTCATCGCCTGCGCGAAGTGTACGATCGCGATGCCCCCGCAGATTGCGATTCCGGCGCTCGCCAGGAACAGCGCGCGCTCCGCGAGAATGAATCCCGTGACGAGAATCAGATTGCTCGGAATCAGAAGTGACACGGCGGCCCAGAGTATTCCAAACGTGACCGCAGGAATCGAGCGTCGCTGCGACCACGCAATAGCAGCAGCACCAAACAATACGAGGAGGCCGGGCAGCATCGTCGAATCGAATGAAGTCGCTGCTTCGATGCGGCGCGAGGAGTAATCGGCTGACAAGCTCGCCGGCCAGAACAGGAGCCGCACCCATTCCATCGAGACACGAAACATCGTGAACACGCGTGTGAGGAACGTTGCATCGCGCAGCAATGCATTCGGCCCGCCCTGCGTTACGTGGCCAACCACCAACGTTCTCACGAAGACGAACAGGCAAGCGGCGAGAGCGAGGGCGACAAAGAGCGGCCACAGCCGGCGCGCTCGTTCGCGCAACCGTCCGCTTTCATTCAGCAAAGTGAGCTCAGCGGACACCAGAAGCGCGGGCAGGATTATCGCATGCTCCTTGAACATGCACGCGCAGAAGTAGAGGGCCGTCTGAACCATGATCTCCAGCGGTCGCAGCGGCCCCGCGCGACGCGCCCGGATATAGCGAGCAACCGAGACGAATACGATCAGTCCGACCCACAACTCGGCCTGACCGACGACGTTTGCAACGACCTCGACGTGCAGAGGATGCACCGCGAAGAGTGCTGCAGCGACGAACGCTGCCGTTGGCGATACCATTAGAAGAGCGAGACGGTAGAAGGCGACGCTCACTGCAGCGTACAGGACGATATTCGCTACATGAAACGGAAGCGGCGAGCCACGTCCAATCGCCCACTCGAGCGAAAACGCCACAGCGGTGAGCGGCCGGTAAAGACTCGCTCCCTCTTCCGGCGGCCAGTACGTCTGACCGAACAATCGCCACGCCTCGGCCAGCGAGTGCAGGCGCTGATTCTCGAAAATGATGTGAACGTCATCGAGCGCGAATCCGTTGCTGATCCCTGTGAATGATGCGAGAACTGCGAGGATCGCGATGGCCGCCCCGGCGAACTGCGCGCTGCTCGAGCGTGGATCGGCTGTGGGGCAGGCTGTGAGCCTTTCGCTCACGCCTCGACCCCAAACCTCGTCAGCTTGCGATAGAGAGTCGAGGGATCGATGCCGAGAGTCTCTGCAGCTTTCGACTTATTGCCGCCTTCGCTCCCGAGCACCCACATGATGTATGCGCGCTCGATGGCGTCGAGTGACGGGTTTCGCGTTATCCGCTCAGTCACAAATGGCTCCGCCTTTTTCATTCGGATTCGATCCGGGAGCGAAGCTGCACCTATCTCTCCATTTGTCGCGAGAATCACGGCCCGCTCGACCGCGTTCTCGAGCTCGCGGACGTTGCCTGGCCAGTTATACGACTGCAGCTGCGCTGCTGCCTCTTCGCTCAAAGTCTTGGCCTCCTCGCCCCGCGCAATCGCAATCTGCTGCAGGAACGCTTCGGCAAGAATAGGGATATCCTCGCGCCGCTCGCGCAGTGGAGGAATGTCGATGGCAATGACGTTGAGGCGATAGAAGAGATCGCTCCGGAAATTCCCGCGCACGATCTCCTGGTCGAGGTCCCGATTTGTGGCGGCGATAATCCGCGTGTCGATTGGAATAGGCTCGGTTGCTCCGACGGGTATCACTTCGCGGTGCTGAAGAACGCGGAGCAGCTTCACCTGAGTAGCCGGCGTCGTCTCGCCGATCTCGTCCAGGAAGAAGGTTCCGGATTCCGCGGCCGCGAACAAACCGGACTTGTCCTTCACGGCGCCGGTAAAGGAGCCTTTCAGGTGACCGAACAGCTCGCTCTCGAGAAGGCTTTCTGGCAGAGCCCCGCAGTTGATGGAAACGAAAGCCTTGGTCGAGCGCTGCGATAGCTCGTGGACGTATCGAGCGACGATTCCCTTTCCGGTCCCGGACTCGCCCTGAAGGAGGACCGTTGAATCAGTCTGCGCGACCGTTTCGGCTACATGAAGCAGATCGAGCCACGCACGGTTGGTCCCGATGGGCTTCCCGACCTTGTCGCGCCGCTTGATCTCCTGCTTGAGAACTCTGTTCTCGACTTTGAGCTTGCGATGATCGACGGCGCGCCTCACGATCGCGACGAGCTCATCGTTGCGGAACGGCTTCTGGATGTAATGGAAGGCGCCCTGATTCACCGCCTGGATCGCGGACTGGAGCGATGCCTGAGCAGTCATCAGGATGACAGGAATGTCGGGATCCTGCTCTCTCGCCGCGGCTAGTACGTCGAGACCGCCGACAGCCGGCATGCGGATATCGCAGAGAACGACGTTCGGCTTCAGAGCGGCGATCTGCTCCAGACCCTGCCGGCCACCAAATGCAACGTGAGCCGCAAACCCCTCGTTCTTGAGGAGAATGCGCAACGTATCGACTATTCCAGACTCGTCATCGATTATGAGGACGGTCGGGCGCGACTCCATGCTTTCGCTCATTTACGTGCCGGCTCACCGGTTTTTTGGTAGTACGAGCGTGAAGCGGGTTTCCTCTCCGGGAGCGCTCACTATTACGAAACCGCCATGTGCCTCTGCCGCGCGCTGGACTATCGAAAGTCCAAGCCCGCTGCCCCCCGGCTTATTGGTGACGAAGGGATCAAACAGTCGGTCACGAATTTCCGGATGTACTCCAGCCCCGCGATCGCTCACCAGCACAGCAAACGCACCGTGCTCGAACTCGGTACGGCCTTCGGGGAGCTGATGTCTGGCGAGCTCGCCGCCCTCTATCCGAACTTCCGAATTCGGGGGCGCAGCCTGCACCGCGTTGAGGAGGAGGTTGTAGATCGCGCGATGCAGAAGGTCATCATCGCCTTTCATGACAATTGGCGTTTTCGGAAAGAGGTCCACGACCTTGACGCCAGGCGCCGCATTCGGGTGGGCCGCCGCCAGGCGCGCCGCATTGCGCGCGACCTCGGAGAGGTCGACATCCTTCAGAGTCGTCGCCCCCGTGCGCGCGAAATCCAGAAACTCCGAAAGCAGCCGCGACAAGCGGTCCGATTCGCGTTGAACGAGACTACTCAATACCTGCTCGTCCTCCGATGCCCGTGGAATTCTCGACAGCTGCTCGACAGCGCTGCGAATGGATGCCAGCGGATTCCGGATCTCGTGGGCAAGCGACGCGCTCATCTCGGCAATTCCGGCCAGCCGCTCGGACCGATCCTCGAGCTGCCTCATGTCGCTCTCGCGAAGTCTGAACGCTGCCAGCTCCGCCGCGAGCTCTTCACTCTGGTCGCTCACATCGCGGAGCTTTGCCGCGATGATGCCGCTGCTCAGGGCCACTACCGCAAACACCGCGAGCTGGAGAAACAGCGGCATCCCCGGATCGGTGTCGTGGCCAAGTATGGCGTCCGCGAAGTAAAGGACGATGCCAAGCGCCGCTGTGAGCGGAACGCCGGCTGGAGGAATGAGCAGAGCGGATACGGCAATCACCAGGATATAGAGGGGAGCGAACTCGGATTGAGAGCCATCCCACGTAAGGTGAACTGCCGCGGTTACGAGGAAGAGATCAAAAACCGTCTGGAGGTATAGAAAGTTTGCAGTAGCCGGGCGGTGCCACGGCCCTATCCAGAGAAATGAGAAGAAGGTGAGGCCCATTGCTGAGATGAATGCCAGCGACGCTATGCGGGTGTCCGCGGCAGGTGCATCGAGCCAGACCGTGACGGCCGCGAAGAAGATTGCTGAGGCGAGGATGATCCGGCCCAGGAACACTGCCCGCAGCGTCAGGAGAAGGCCTGGGGTGTGCAATTTCGGGCGAGTTGCCGGGTCGATCTTCGCGCTCCGTAGCAGGGGCCGGTGCAAGTTGCAGGTGGTCGCCAACTCCGTCAATCACGGCGGCAGTATGTAGATTCAATGCTCATGGCACATCTAGCAGTGCTGCTGCAGGAACCCGAGCTAATCGGCGGCGGGTCGATAGCCGGCCGCATGGCCGTTGTGCTGGTGCTCGTCCTCATCAACGCGTTCTTCGTCGCCGCCGAGTTCGCGCTTGTGGCCGTGAGACACTCGCGAATCGACGAGTTGGCCGAGGCGGGCGATAAGCGAGCACGGACGGTTCAGGGCGCCCTGCACGATCTCGACCGCTACATCGCCGGCACGCAGCTTGGAATCACGATCGCGTCACTCGGTCTTGGATGGGTGGGTGAGCCTGCAGTCGCCGGGATTCTCGATCGCATCCTCGAGGCTTTCGGCATGACTCCGCCACCGGCTGGCGTTCACACGGCCGCGTCGTTCACCGTCGGGTTCCTGATTCTGACATTCCTTCACATCGTCCTCGGAGAGCTGGCGCCCAAATCCGTTGCGCTCGTGAGACCGGAAGGCGTGAGTCGAGTCGTTGCAACGCCGCTCATCTTCTTCTCGCGGATCATGTCGCCACTGATATGGGTGTGCAACGGCGCCGCAAACGGTCTGCTCAAGCTGTTCAACATCAGTCGCGTCACCGAGATTCAGGGCCACTCTCCCGATGAGCTGCGGCTCCTCGTGATGCAGTCCCGCGCCCATGGCCGCCTCGACGAATCCGACACGGCGATGCTCGCCGGCGTCCTGGACTTTCACTACAAGAAAGCGCGCGACGTGATGCGTCCGCGTACCGAGGTTGTCTCGCTCGAGACTACCTCGACCGAAGAGGAAGTGTGGAAGCTCGTAAAGGAAGAGCGGTACTCGCGCTATCCCGTCATTCGCGAGACCATCGACGACGTAATAGGTGTGTTCCTCGCCAAGGACTTGTGGCTTCGCGACGAGAGTCAGCCATTCTCGTTGAAGGAGCTCACGCGGGAGGTTCTGTACGTACCCGACAGCCGCGCGGCGGAGCGAGTGCTCGACGACCTGCGAAAGACGCGGGCGCACATGGCTGTCGTTCTCGATGAATACGGCGGAAC
>JBDSVO010000273.1:0-4265 GCA_039927215.1 Gemmatimonadaceae bacterium | reverse complement strand
GTACGAGATGCATGAGTGGAACACGAAGCATCTCGAGGACACTGCGCTCGGCCTCCACATCAGCGCCGCCGATTTCGAGTTTCGCGGATTTCCCGACGCTTACGGCTGCGTCACGGAGAGTGCGTGGGAGCATCTCCACTGCTTCGGAGAACGGACTCTGCTGCAGCAGTCGCACGGATTCGAGCAGTCTGGACGACAGAGTGCGAAGAGCGTTTACGTCGCCTCCCATTTTTCGCCCGATCGTGCTGAGCGCCGTCCGTGTCAATCCTTCGGCGGGCGAGCCGCGGTCGCCGGCGAGCATTTGCGGATAGTCCTCGAGTCTCGAAGCGAGACCGAGCAGCTCACCTACCGCAGAAAAAAGCGACTCGAGCTGGTCGCTTCCGATTCTTACGTGGTCATCCCGAACTACAGCGGCTGCAGTCTCATCGGAATCGACAATCGCCACGAGTGTTTCCCGTTTTTCGACAAAGTCTGGCTTGTCGGTAACGACTGGCACAGGCGCTTTTTCATCTTTGCGCGCCGGCGTGTTCTTCGGGCCGGACATGCGATGCAGAAGAGCCGCAACGGACCCGTCCGGAGCTGCACGTCCCGCTCTCAGCTCTGATGCGGCATCGGCGAATGCATCGGCTGTAGCGAGGAGGAGAGAGATCTGCGGCGAGGTGAGCGCAGCGCCTGTCTTGCGCGCGGCGGCGAGCTCACCTTCGACGGCATGACACAATGCTTCTATCGAAGGGACGGACGCCGCTCGCGCTGCTCCCTTGATGGTGTGCATGATCCGGAACACCGATGCCTGACGGTCTGCGTTCCCGGGCTCACGCTCGAGCGCGAGGGCCTCAGCCACCAGTGCGCGCTGATGCTCACCGATCTCATCGATGAACGCTGCGAGAAGGCGCGCAGCGAGCGGCTCGCGGGAGCTGTTACCCGGGCCGGTCAAAGTCGACCTGCTCCGGGATCAGAAGCCGACGATTCACGGATCAAGAAGATCAATCCTGGCCGACGAGGCTGACGAGACGCGATCCGAGGGACGTGAGATTCTCAGCCGCGGTTTCGGATTGTCTCGTCGCGGTGAGATGCTGTTGAGTTGCATCGTGAATGTTCGCTATCGCCTGCCTGATCTGCTCCATTCCAAGTGCCTGCTGCCCGGCCGACGCGGCAATCTGGGCGGCGGTCTGCGAAGCCTCCGCCGCGACATCGGCGAGCTGAGCGATTATCTCGCCTGCTTCGACAGCCTGTCTGGAAGCGGCGGCCGTCTGCTTCGTGCCCTGCTCCGTTGCCATCACGGCCGAGCTGGTCGCGCGTTGGATTTCTGTCAGGATGCGGGCGACTTGAGTCGTCGAATCTTTCGCCTGTCCTGCCAGAGCTTTGATCTCAGCCGCAACTACGGCGAACCCTCTTCCATTCTCTCCGGCGCGTGCAGCTTCAACGGCGGCATTCAGTGCGAGCAATCGCGTTTGTTCGGCGATGTCACTAACGGCAGACGTGATCTCTCCAATAGCGGACGCCTGCTCGGCGAGCAGCACGATTCCCTTTGCGATGGTGTCCACCTCTGACTCGACTGCGCGGATTGCGGCAACCGACCGCTGAACGGCAACCCGTCCTGACACGCCGGTGTCGGCAGAGCGTTGTGCGGAATCGGCGAGCGCCTTTGCTCGCTGCGCAGCCTGTGCTGCGGTCTGTGCTACTTCATCGACCGTTGCTACTGTCTCCGTTACGGCTGCCATCGATTCGTTAATGCCCGCTGCCTGCTCGGTTGTCGCCGCAAGAATTTCAGCGGCGCTCGATGCGATGACGTTGGCACTTTCACGCAGTGGTCTGTTGATCGATCTCCGCACGATGAGCGCAGTTGCAATCGACGCGAGAATCGCGAGCAATGTTCCGATGATAAGACCGAGCCGCGCGTTGTTCGCGCCGTCGCGGCTGGCGAGTGCAACCTTGTCGGAGTTTGCCTGGACGATCGTTGCGGTCGAGCGAATTGCGCTGTCGAGCTTTGTTCGGACCGGTTCAAGTCTTGTTTCCCGAATCGACAACGCTGTGGCCTGGTCACCGCGTCTGTGTGCCGCGATTGCGTCGGCCTGACCCTTGGACCAATCGTCGAGCAGCCCCGGAACCGGGCTCCAGGCGCGCGAAACCTCTCCGGTGTCGCCAGCCGAAGCGCGAACTTCCGCTACAAGATCGCGAGCGGCCGATACAGAGCTGTCCGCCTCCCTCGCGTAGCGTTCGTCCGAGGAAAGGAGAAATAGTAGAACCTCGATGTTCGCCCCTCGTACCTCGGACTGAGTCCGCATGGTTGGGAAGAGAAGAGTGCGTCGCTTGCTGAGCGCGTCCTCGTACGAGCTCACGGTTCGGGAAAGTGCCCATATCCCCAGCGATGCAGCGACGATGAGAAGAGCTACGCCAATCGCAAAGCCCGATGTGACCCGGCGTCCGACTGTCCACGCTGTTGCATTGTCGTTCATACTTTTATCCCAGAAGAGTTGTTTACTGCCGTGCGATCAACTGCCCTTGTGCGTTCGTCGAGAAGTCGCGCCAGACTTTCGGTGTCGAAGACGGACTTCGCGTCCGAGGTGACGCCGGAAACCAACTGCTCCCGAAATCCCGTCGAAGCCGGCGCGGCGTGAATTGCATCTCTGTCGATTGCGATTTCGGATTCGACTTCGTGGGCCCACAGTCCAGCGATGACCCGAGTCCCGGTTGCGAGGATTACGACGGCGCCGGTTCCCTGTGGCGGGAGTGACTGATCGATCGCGATGACCGGAAGGATGTTGCCGCGCCACGAAGTTAATCCCCATAGCGGCGCAATGGCGCGAGGAAGAGGCGTGACCGCCGACGCGCGAAAGACTTCCATCACTGATTCGAGAGCAATCACGAACCGGTCAGTCCCGCACAAGACGACCAGGTACCGGTCGTGGGTCTCATCGGCAAATGACCCCGACGCAGCCTTTGCCGATGCGAGCGCCCGCGCCCGACCAAGCAGAATATCGGCGTCTGACTTCTGAATCATCGCGAGCCTGCACGATGTGGCGACGGCAGCGCCATTGATGCGAGTCGACCGGAAAGCATCGACAGGTGCGCCCTGACGATATCGGTCAGTCGTGCCGCCGATACGTCGCCGGCGGCCACGATATCTTCGCCTCCCGCGGACACGAGTAATGCCGCCGCATTCTCGAAACTCCGCCGCGCTGCGACAACATCGCCATTGTGCGCGATCGCGTCGCCCAGCGCGACGTGCGCCAGCACCAGTGATCGGTCGAGATAAAGCGCTCGCCTTGCCGCGCGCTCTGATTCACTCCAACGCCCGGCTGCACCGTGCAGCACGGCTGCGATCAGATGCAGCTGGGGTTGATCCGGGAACTTCTCGAGCGCGGCGGCGCAAGCTTCGCCTGCTTCCTTCAGTCGGCCTTCATTGGCAAGCGCGCGTGCACGAGTGATAGCCGGCATTGCCGCTTCGAGCTCGATCGCTGCCGGTGGCAGATGAGTCTCCGGCTCGGGCGGGACGACGGCGTCGGTAGAATGAGGCGGCAGGTGCTCAGTCGGAGCTTCTGGCAAGTCATCGAGCTCGGCCGGCGGGCCGAGCGATTCATCCGGAATGATCAGCGTCAGCGGCGCGTTGCGCAGCGAGTATGTGCTCTGTGTCGCGGACGTTCTTCGGTAACCTGTGCATCCCGGAAGGACGACAACCTCACATGCCGTCAGCTCGGCCAGGTGCGGATCGGACGCCCCAAGAAACAGCCATCCGTCAGGTCTGAGAGATTGAAGCAGTCGCTCTGCGATCGTGACGATTGCAGGTAGCTCGAAGTAGATCAGCACGTTGCGACAGAAGATCACGTCCTGGTTCTGCGTTTCCGGTCGTGGTGACGGATCAAGAAGATTGAGTGTTCTGAAATCGACCTCGGACCGGATCTCCGGAACGAGCTGGAATTCGCTTCCCTTCCGATCAAACCACTTATCGGTGGTCTCGGGAGCAAGTGTGCGCAAAGACCACTTCGAGAAGTTCGCCCTGCGCGCAACTTCGAGCCGCGCTTCGGAAATGTCGGTCGCGAGAATCGACGAACCGTGCCGCCAGCCTGCGTCGCGGAGCATGATCGCGATGCTGTACGGTTCCTGCCCGGCGGCGCAGCCTGCACTCCACACTTTGAGATTGCGGGCTGTCTCCCATTCTGCGCTCCATTTTGGCAACAGCTGTTCGGTCATGAAGCGAAGCTGTGCCGGCTCCCGGAAGAAATAGGATTCTCCGATTGTCAGGTCGTCCAGCAGGGCTTCGAGTA
>JBDSVO010000272.1:0-5903 GCA_039927215.1 Gemmatimonadaceae bacterium | reverse complement strand
GAATTGAGCTTGCCAAGATCCACCTTCCCGAGCGTGGACTTGATGGCATCCATGTCGACGTTGTTACCGTCCACAGCCACGACAAAGCGGTCGCCAACAAGAACACTTATTTCGCCGTCTTTGTTCTGCTTGTTGTACTTCTCGTGCGATTTGTATCCGTTGAACGTGGAGGTCTTTTCGTAGCCCGTATCGCTCTCGCGATCGACGTCAACCCGCGCCCAGGCGTAAGCAGCCATTCCGGCGAGGCCCGTCATGCTCCCGATGTCCGTGATCTTTATCGTTGTGGAGGTGCTGCCGTCGTCAGCGCGATACCGCCCCTCAGCATTCGAGATCTGCATCCCCATCGCTGAAGACTTCTCACCGGTCGCGTCGCTGCGCTTCATGCCTGGCAGCGATTCTGGCAGCAGCGCTTTCAGCTCCTGGTAGGGGACCGTCTCGACTTTTTTGCCGGCGTTCGCCGCCCCACTCATCGCGGCGCCCATTGCCGCCATCGCATCGCCCATGTTGGCGGTGCCTGTTTTTGCCGCTTCCTGCATCTGCTTGCTCGCAGCTTCCATCTGCTTTGCCGCCTCTTCCGCGGCTTTCTCTTCTTTGCTCTTGCAGGCGGTGGTGAGCAGCAGGGAAAGTGAGAGCGTTATGAGCGCGGCTTTGGAATGCATGTATTCCCCCGAGGTATGATTGCGGAACATTGAACGCACGCTGAGCATACTGTTCCGACTGGCTCGGCGCGAGGGTGCAAATGTCCTATGCCTGACCCTCTGCTATCTTCGGCGCATAGGCGACTGACATCGCCCCTGCGAGTCCTCGCGGACATTCCTCGGATCCTGCGGCGTTCACTCTTGAGTCCGAGTACGGATGAGCCTCAAACCAATTGGTTATCGGAATGTGTCTTAGAACCCCTGCCCGATTCGCCCCGTGAACTTCCACGGCCCTGCATGATCGATGGGTCGTGTCACCCCAAATGCCAGTGCTCCACTGAAGAATGTCAGCAGCACTTCGGCCGACGCGCGAATGCCATCGGTGGGGCGCGATAGACGAACGAGCTGACCTGTAGCTGGATCGAGACGCGACCCCAGATCGAGCAATACTTGTTCGGCGGCCGGACCTGAGACATCGGTCCACGCAGCGTGAATTCCTGCAGCAATGCCCGGTGCAATGCCCGGCGCGATCAGCTGGCTCGGAAGCCGCATGGGCGCTCGGAGAAATGGAAATGTGTACCCGATGACAGTGCGAACGATTCCAGCGCGGTCTCCCCCGAATTCCTTGTAGTCGTACGCCGCGAGCCCTTCGCTGCTGCCGATTTCAAACATGACTTGCGGCACGGGATCGCCGATCAAGGTGCCCGCGTCTCCGCGTGCGTAAAGCTGAAACGGCCCGAGCTCGCGCCGTGCCGCAGTGCGCAGCTCGACGCGCTGCCAACTCAGGTCGCCGTCAGCTCTGTCGTATTGAAGCGTTGCTCCAACTCCGCGATCCACGAACAATCCACTCACCTGCGGGCTGAGCTCGAGTGCGGCCACCGTCCGCACGTAATTGCCCGGCAATATTCCGCGGTTCGGACGAAAGCCTTCTCCCTGCACGTACAGTCCCTGTGACGCGTGCTGCGTAACGACGTTGTCCGATGCAGGTCCGATTTCGAGGCGCACGAGCGACTTGCGCTGAACGCCAAGTCTTCGCGTGACGAACGCAGTCGCCGTTCTGCGGTCGAGGTAGTCGAAATCGTCAACGCTACCGAGCAAGGCCGGCGTCGTTGCACCGCCGGAGAGCGGGAGCTGAAAATCATTGGTGTGAACGAGTAGACGGTCCACCTTTACACCGAAAGTTGTGCGGCCTAACGAACGCTGGACGCTGAGCGCTCCCCGCGCCGTTTTTTCGGACCACGCCCAGCCAAGTGATCCACGAATCGAGAGGCCCGGTGCGGCATCACGGAAGTCGTGTTCGGCAGAAAGTCCGGTAAACGCTCCCTCTACGCGATTGAAACGGAACATCTCGCCAAACGCTTTCGGTTGGAATCGAATGGTGGCCGATCCTACAGTGCGCCATGATCCCGGAGCGAGGTCGTCGAAATCGGCGTATTGAGCGTCGGTACTCGCGGCGCCGAGGGGCCGCTGCCAGTCGTGGAAACGCGCTAGGCTGTCCGACGGCGCGAACGAGAGATAGTGACCGTTGCCCGGCGGCGGCTCTGCTCGGGAGTTCCAAGAGGAATCGTTCGGCTTGAAGTCGTGGAATCGGGAGACGATGCGCACGATCGCCCTGAACTCGCCTAACAGGGCGATGCGGGCCTGGAGCTCGGTGCGCTGAAATGCCGGCAGCCAGTACTCACCATTTACTTCGACGTTCTCCAGCTCGACGAAAGACGCACCGCTCACCCCGGGAATCCGGCTTCCTGCTTTGATGGTCACCTTTCCATTGCGGACCTCGACCATCCGTCCCCGCATGCGGACGATCTGCTTCCTGTCGGCGTCGAGATGCATGTCGCCCAAGAACAGAACCGCGTCTCCACGCACGTCGTTGCGCGGGGCGACGCGCACGCGTACGACGGGAATCCGTCGACCTCGCGAATAGAGAACGACGACTGTGTCGCCACCGTCGAAGGAGTAGTAATCGTCACGGGACATGGAAAGCGGATGCACCGTGAGGGAAGTGCTGCTCGTGCGAGTGTCGGCAACTGCGGGGGTTGGTGTCACACCGAGCTGCAGCCGGTTGCCGTATAGCGTCGGCGTTGTCCAGCCTCCGAAAATGCTCATCATCGAGAACATCGGCCCGATCGCCTGCGATCTGTAGCCAATCACGCGCTGATCGTAGCGGTCTTCAGCCCGCCATCGAACGTCGCTCGCGATCTGCTCCAGCTGCGCTGTTCGTTCTCGCCCCGCGGAATCGATGATCGCGATGGACATTTCCGTCTCGATTCGCGCGCGGTACGCACGAAGACGCTCGGGGATCAGAGCGTTGATGCGCGCGGCTTCACCGACGAGAGCCTCGAGTCTTGCGGACTGGTAACTCGTCTTCACTGCAATCGAGTCTTGCGCTGAAGCAATCGCGATCGGGAATAGAAACGCGGCAGCCGCAAACCCGCAGGCGCCGATGGCTCTCAATCTTTTGATCGTGTTGGACATGACGTTGCGTAATACCCGGCGCATCCAGCTTCGGACCGTTTTATTGAGCTCCGATCAGGGGCTTAGTCTGAACGCACCCACATGTTGGGGACGTACGGCAGAGAAATGCCGGCGGTCAGTGGTCAGTACTTCAATCGCATCCAGCCGCTCCGCAGTCGCAATAACCGAAGCATCCACAAGCCCGAGATCGAGATCGGAGTATTTCCTCAGCAGCGCTTCGACCCGCATGAAATCCTCGAATTCCAACGGCTCGATGATGAACTCGCCGTCGGTTATTGCCCGCACAAAGGCAGCTTCCGCCTGTTGCGAGATCCGCGTGTGAAGCAGGTAACAGACTTCCGGTAGAACACACACCGGAACAACCACCGGCTCACGGTTTTTTCGCCACCACTCCAGCACACGTTTATGCCATGCGTCGCTTTTGTCGATCAGGGCGTAAAGCGGCCCCGTGTCCGCGATTACAGTCACGCGTGGGGATCACGCCAGAGCAACTCGTCCACTCGCTCCGATGTCTTTCGTTTCCCGCTGGAGAATCTTCCCGCCACGGACGGGAGATGCGACGCGCCTGCGGGCTCAGCCAGATAGTTCGCGATCGCCTCGCGGACGAGCGACGCGACGCTGACCTGGCGACGCTCCGCGGCCCGCTTGAGATCACGCAGAATTGCGGCATCGAGAAAGAGGCTGGTTCGCTTCATGGCATATATATTACCTTAATGTATGCCTGCCGGGAAGTTATGATCGGTCGGCCAACCGCCCACAGTTACTTGGCCGCTACCTCCGCCACATCGGCGAGCCATGCCAACAGCTTTTCCGCGGCATCTTCGGGCGTAAGGTGACTGCGCACACGCGAAGGAGTGAGGCCGAACACGTCGAGCGTGTGCTCGCCAAAGAGTCGCGCATTTCGATAGCCGACTTTCTTTGCAACATCGCGCACAGAATACCCGGGGTCGCTCAGGTAGCCTACCGCGCGCAGGAGCTTTGCTGCGCGCAGCATCCGTTTGGGAGAGCCGAGTCCGGCCGCGCTGAAACAGCGGTACAATCGGATCGTTGACATCTCGGCTCTCAACGCAACATCCTGAGCACTTGAGAATCGGTGCGGCAGCTCGAACATCTCATTCACCGTCGAGACGAGCTTGATTGGAAACTCCGTCAATCGGGACCGCAGCGCGGCCAGGACTTTTCGCTTGAGCGGATTTCCCTGGGCGCGCTCAACCACTTCCCTGAAGCGCGGAGGTGAATCCTCGAACCGCTGCAGTACAACGTTCTCGAGGCCCTGCCTCGATAGCTGCGCGACAGCTCCGAACGACTCCTGATTGAGAACGACGTAGGCGACGACTGGCAGTGATGGATAGCGTTTCAGCAGGTTTACTACAGCGTCAACATTCATGACGCCGTCGGCTGCCGGATCGAGGATCAGCGCCGTGACCGGCTTGTGCCGGATGAGGCTATCCAGCTCGTCCCAGGACCTTGCACTCAGAAGGTCCTCATTAATGAAGACGTGCCTGACATGGGCCAGCAGCCTGTCGGGCAGGAAGAGAAGGAGACTCACGTGGGCGCCTGGAACGGCATCCCGGAAAACCTATGGTTAACCTTGCCGGTGTGCGAGCAATAATTAAAGAAAAAGAGCACTTTTGATACAAAACCAGCATATCGCGTAGCAAAACCGGCCTATTTCTACAGGCCGGCTGCCCTACCTTGCTTGGTTCAACCGTTTTCTCTTCACGCCAGGAGTCGTCCATGTCCCGCCAAAAGCTGCTGACCTTCGCTGCCCTCGTCGCCGCCCTCGCTCTCACGGCGTGCGCGGATGTGACCGGACCCCGGACCGACTCTGTCTGCCCGATCACGGGCGGCTCCGACTGCAGGAGTTAATAACTTTCTTTTCGAGCTCCCCCGTCTACGTCAGGGGGAGCTGGCTACAGCTTCTCTGAGCAAATCGCTCAGGGCGGACGCGACATGCCGAACATTCGACGGCACTTCCTCTGGCGCGACGACCTGCCTTGCGCGCGTTCCTACGCGTAGATCGAGCTCCGCCATCACGACTTGCGCTTCGTGCGCAACCTGATGGAGCTGGTTCCTCTTCGCGAAATCCAGCCCCTCGCCGAGGGAGGCCATCGCCTCTTCCTGCCTTCCGAATTTCTGCTGGCCCGCGCTGAGAAACAGGAAGTAGTATGCGCGTAATCGCGGCGCAAGCGGCGCGATTTCCAGCTCGCGCGCGTATGCGTCGAAATCCGATTCGCGGCCGTCGAGGGCTGCAAGCTCCATGAGGTTGAGGGACGCCTGCCAGCGTACCCACTGAGATTGCGCCGTCACCGCCACAATGAGGTACCCGTCGCGCGCCGCATCGTGCATCCCCATTCCGGCGAATGCCGCGGCAATATCAGAGAGAATCCCGTCGCGCGCGGTGGGATCGCCTGTCACTTCCAAAGCTTCGTGCGCGAGTCGAACTGCATCGGCGTACTCGCCCCTCAAATGCGCGACAGACGCGCGCGAGTGGAGTGCGATGCCGAGCACATCCTTGAACCCCGCCTCGTTCGCCTTTTCGATGACGTTCTCGAGCATGGACTCTGCGGCGGGAAGATTGCCGCGGGCAAAATGATTGTTTGCGACACCAACATCCACTCGAAGCGTGCCGGGCACGTCGCCGATCGTGCTCGCAACATGGGCGGCTCGCGCGAAAGCGTCGGCGGACGCCGCCCAGTCGACCATTTTTCTGGCGGCGGACCCGTGCGCGATATTTGCCTCGACCGACAACCACGGATTTGCCGGCGCACCCGCGGCCCTGTCGGCACT
>JBDSVO010000271.1:0-3531 GCA_039927215.1 Gemmatimonadaceae bacterium | reverse complement strand
ATGTCGGATCCTTGGTCAGGTTGCCGTCGATGGTCGCCTTCTTCGCGTTGCCGGTATTGAGCGGCCCGAAACCGACGTCACCCCTGATGAGCGTACCACTGGTGCCGATGTCGAACTTGTTCCCTGAAAGGCCGAGGAGCGTGAAGGCGTTCGCTGCGCCCAGGCCGAATACGACGTTCGGCAGAACGCACGGACCGATCTGCGGCTGGGCAGTGATCGTGTACGTGATCGTCGAGCCGTGGAAAACGTTCGCCGATGAGAAGATCGGATTGGCTGTAATCGGGCCTGCAACGCAACCCGCCGTCTGCGGCAGGTTGGGGTCGTCGTTCGAGCATTGAGCGGTAAAGGTCGAGCCGGCGGGAAGGGATCCCAAGAGTACACTAAAAGTGGCGTACGGATTTACGACGCCAATGACGGGGAGCGTCAGTATCCGGTTGTTCACGTGCAGAGGTGTATCATCCCGCGCAAAAATTGTGGCGCAAACAGGGACCAGGGCGCCAACCGGCAGAACAATAGATGCACTTGTCGCTACCGCATCACCCGGAACGTACGGGCCAAAGAAAGTCTGGTAGATCGATGGGGGATCGGTAATCGTTGGCAGCTCGAGGATCCGAGTAGGGTCCGCGGTAATCCCGAAATTGTACGTTCCCGGCGTACTCGTCTGATCTACACAAACCTTGATAAGGTGCGCAAGGCCACCCACCACGCCGAAGCGCGGCGCGTCAATGCTGGGCCCTGGCCCAGCAATTTTCGAAACTGGGGCATCGGAACAGGCGCCGAGAACGGCGAGACCGGCGAGGCTGCCGGCGGCAATCGCTACCCACGTTGCCTTGAACTTTGGATGAGACAACCACGCTGAGCGTGCACGCATTTGGACCCCCGAATAGAAGAATGTCCGGCATGACCAGGCCGGCTGGATCTTCTCCCCTTCGGTAGTCAGGCGCTTCTACGAGAGAAGCCTGACTTTGCGTGCCGGTCTCGCGAGCCGGGTTGCCATTGTCGGTAGGAGATTTCAATTGTCGAAGTCGCCGTACAGCGTCGTACACATTTGTTCGGCCGACTTCAAGGAAGGACTATAAGGGGTTGCGTGCTTGCCCGCAAGCACGGCTTTTGGAGAGTATATTTGTGATGTGAAAAAACAGTAAACCCCGAGAGAACGATCGTAAATGACCTCGCCGCGCCTTGACCTGTCCAGTCCCAGCCATAGACTTGACCGCTTGTCTCGGTAGTATTGTTCTTCTCGCCGACTCTCCCGCCAAAATCGATTGATTCTCCCAATTCAACGCCTGCGCACTTCGCTCTCCGGTGCGTACTCTATAGATCGCGAGCTCGGGCGCGGCGGGATGGCCACGGTTTATCTCGCTCAGGACGGCAAGCACGATCGCACTGTAGCGCTGAAGGTTCTGCATCCGGATCTCGCTGCGTCACTCGGGCCTGACCGTTTTCTCCGGGAGATCAAGCTCGCCGCAAGGCTGAACCACCCTCACATACTTCCGCTGTTCGATTCTGGAGTCGCGGACGGACTCCTCTACTACGTCATGCCGTACGTCGAAGGCGAGTCGCTGCGGGAGCGGCTCGACCGCGAGCAGCAGCTGCCGATCGAAGAAGCGATTCATCACACGCGCTCGATTGCATCGGCGCTCGACTACGCGCACCGGCAGGGAATCGTACATCGCGACATCAAGCCCGAGAACGTGATGTTGTACGAGGGCGAGGCGATGGTGATGGATTTCGGAATCGCGAAGGCAGTCAGCGCGGCGGGCGCCGAGACCCTGACGCAAACGGGCATGATGGTCGGGACGCCGGCGTACGTGAGTCCAGAGCAGGCCGCCGGCGAAGCAAACCTCGACGGCAAGAGCGACCAGTACAGTCTCGGCTGCGTTCTATTCGAGATGCTGACGGGCGAGCGGCCGTTCACCGGGCCCACTGCGCAGGCGGTGCTCGCGAAGAGATTCACCGAGACGGTCGCGCCCGTGCGCTCGCTGAGAGCAGCGGTGCCCGAGAGCATCGAGCGCGCCCTCTCTCGCGCGATGTCAACAGATGCGTCGAAGCGCTATCCGACATCGGCAATGTTCGCGCAGGCACTCGCGTCCGGAAACGTTACGACGCCCTCAGACACGCAGACAATCCCGCAGCCGACTGTATCGGCCGCCAAGTCGGTGGCCGTGCTGCCTTTCGCAAACATGAGCGCCGACCCCGAGAATGAATACTTCACGGACGGGATGGCTGAGGAGATAATTAACGCGTTGACGAAGATTCAGTCGTTGCGTGTGGCGTCACGCACCTCTTCGTTCGCGTTCAAGGGAAAGAACGAGGACATCGGAGAGATTGGACGCAAGCTCAAAGTCTCCACCGTGCTCGAGGGAAGCGTCCGCAAGATGGGCAACAAATTGCGCATCACTGCCCAGCTCGTGAACGTCGCCGACGGATATCATCTGTGGTCGGAGCGTTACGACCGCGAGCTCGAGGACGTGTTCGCCATCCAGGACGACATCTCGCAGGCAATCGTGAAGGCGCTCCGTGTCATTCTCAGTGAGGGCGAGAAGAAGCAGATCGCCAAGGCGCGGGCCGTCAACATTGAGGCGTACGATTATTATCTCCGTGGACGGCAGTACTTCCATCAACTGCGTCGCAAGAGTCTCGAGTACGCGAGGCAGATGTTCAATCGCGCGATCGAGATTGACCCTGAGTATGCACGCGCGTACGCCGGCGTGGCCGACTGCTGCTCCCTTCTCTACACGTATTTCGACGCCCGCGAGTTCAATCTCCGCCAGGCGGACATCGCCAGCAGCAAGGCACTTGAGCTCGAGCCGGAGCTGGCCGAAGCCCATCTCGCGCGCGGCATCGCTGCCTCGCTGAGCAAGCGCTTCGACGAGGCCGAGAAGGAGTTCGAGCATGCGATGCGCCTCGACCCCAAGCTGTTCGAGGCACCGTACTTCTTTGGTCGCACGCGGACGGCGCAGGGGCGCTTCGAGGACGCGGTGAAGCTGTTCGAGCGCGCGTCATCACTGCGGCCGGAGGATTTTCAGGCGACAGTGTTCCTCGCGCAGAGCTATCAGTCGATGGGAATGCAGGCTGAGGCGGAGGCCGCGCTGCGGCGTGCTGTCCGCCAGATTCACGACCGCCTCGAGCTCAATCCCGACGATGCGCGCGCCTGCAACCTGGGCTCCGGCATGCACGCCAAACTGGGCGAGACGGACAAGGCCATCGAGTATGCAGAGCGATCGCTTGCAATCGATCCCGACGATCCGATGCTGCTCTACAATGTTGCGTGCACCTACTCGAATCTCGGCAGGATAGACGATGGCTTGTCGGCTCTCGAGCGGGCGGTGGACAAGGGATTCGGCCACAAGGAATGGATAGAGCACGACTCCGATCTCGATCCGCTGCGTGAGACGCCGCGTTTCAAGGCCATAGCGCAGGCGATGTAGCCATGGCCGCCCTTCCGATCGAGCAGCTCAGAAAATCGTTTTCCAGCGCGTACACAGTCGATCGTGAGCTCGGCCGCGGCGGGATGGCGACCGTATACCT
>JBDSVO010000270.1:0-6231 GCA_039927215.1 Gemmatimonadaceae bacterium | reverse complement strand
GGAGTCACCTTCAACAAGCTGAAGGGCAGGTTCGGTTCTTCATCTGAGAGCGGATTGACCAGCGATCGCGCACCCGGCTATGAGGTCGGAGTAGGCGTTGACCTGGGTCTGCTCGGGCTTCTCGCTCTCGCTCCGCAGGTGCGATATGTCGGGCAGAATTTCAAGGCAAAGGTGCCCGGAGTCACATCGCCCGATCCGGACGGGCAGGGAGTCAACTACCTGACATTCGATCTCGGGCTTTCAGTCCAAGTTCCGTTTGGACCATTGAGCGGCCGCGTCAAGCGGTAGCGTTCTACGAGGGGCGCGGCTGCGAGAGGGATGAGACCAGTGAAGTCGAAGGTTATGCCTGCAGTCGATCTCTGACGCGCTCTGCGGCGGCGTGACGTAACGGCGCAGGAGTGGTTGCTCGCTCCACAACTCCGAGTAGCGCATCGACGATAAGTGCGAGAGCAGCCGCGGGAAGCGCTCCCGAGAGAATGAGCCGTGTGTCCGCGAGCGCGAGCCCCGTTGCGATTGGCTCACCCAGCCCGCCGGCGCCGATGAATGCTGCGAGGGTCGCTGTACCGACTGCGATCACCGCCGCCGTGCGAATTCCTGCGAGGACCGTCGGAGCCGCGAGCGGTAGCCGTACCTGTCGCAGAATCTGCGATGACGTCATGCCGAGAGCGCGCGCCGCGTAGACGGCCGTCGGATCGGCGTCGCGCACTCCGGAGTATGTGCTCCGCACGATTGGATACAACGAGTACAACCAGAGAGCTACGAGCGCGGGCAGCACTCCAATACCGATCAACGGCACCATGAAAGCCAGCAGGGCGATGCTTGGTATCGTCTGAAGAACACCGATCGCGCGAATCACAGGCTCTGCCGCGCGACCGGCAGAGTCCAGCCACAGACCAAGTGGGATGGCGACGATCATTCCCGCAATCAGCGCAACACCAACGAGTAGTAGATGTCTGATTATCGCTTTCAGTAGTGTCTGCCGCTGTGCCCACATGTAACTGGCAAACGAGGCCGGGGCGGCGTTTGTGGATGATGTGGACGCGGCGGGTGCGCCCGCGATGAGTCCGAGTGTCTGAAGCTCCGAGCGAGCGATGACATCGACCGGTTCCTGGTCAACCTCGAGTCTCGCATTGAGCCTGCGCATCGTTTCCACATCGAGCCGACCGCTCAGCTCGATAAGCGCCGCAATCGCGCCTGGTTGGTCGCGATACAGTCGTGCGCTGACGAGCGCTGCGGCTTCGTAAGGAGGAAAGAATCTCTTGTCGTCGCGGAGGACAACAAGGTCGTACTTTGCAATGAAGCCGTCGGTTGAATAACCATCAATAACGTCCACTGCGCCGGACGCGAGTGCCTGGTATTTCACCGCCTGACCCAGTGGGCGCACGCTCTTGAAGGACATTCCATACGCGGACTTCAAGCCTGGCAAACCATCCTTTCGCTCGATGAAGTCCGCCGTCAGGCCTGCCGTCAGCCGTGGCGCCGCACGCGCGAGGTCGCTTAGAGTCGCCAGCGAGAACTGCCGGGCTGTTTCCCGGCGAACCGCAATCGCGTACGTGTTTTCAAATCCGAGGGGCGGAAGCCATCGCACTCCATACCGCTTAGGAAATTCCTGGGCGACACGCGCAAACACGGCTGCTGGATCATTCTGCGGCGGCTCTTTCAGCACGGCGAGGAGTCCCGTCCCCGTGTACTCCGGATAGACGTCTACAACGCCTGACCGCAGTGCTGAAAAGGCGACTTCCGTCGCGCCAAGCCCGGGCCGCCGATCGACAGTGAGCCCTCGACGCTCGATAAGCTGTGCAAACAGCTCGGCGAGAATGAACGATTCTCCGAACGGTTTTGATGCGACAACCACGGGAGCATTCGGCTGCCGGCTCTGCCCGTATGACTTCGACTGCGACGTGCCCACGAGCGCAATGACCAAAAGCAGGAGAGAAATCGCACGGCGCGTGTGCGTCATCCCTCGCCCACAACGTGCGACAGCAATCTCGCGACATACTCGGTTGCCGGCGCTGCTCGCAGTGTTGGCGCATCGGCAACCTGCTCGAGCGCGCCGTTGCGCAGGACCGCTATTCGATCTGCAAGGAACAACGCTTCGCGCAGATCGTGCGTCACCAGCACAGTCGTCGGACCAGCGGCATCACGGATTCTCTTCAGCTGCCGTTGCAGCTCGGCGCGTGTAATGGCGTCGAGGGCACCGAACGGCTCGTCGAGGAGCAGCAATCTTTGCCCGGCGGCAAGCGCTCGTGCCATCGCCACTCGCTGCCGCTGCCCACCCGAAAGCTCGTGTGGCCATCGCTGGCCAATCGTCGCCGCGTCGAATCCCACCGTCGCAAGAGCGCGGGCTGCACGCTCCGGCGCGTCAGGCATCCCGCGCAGCACGGGCACCAGCGCGACGTTGCGCGTAACGGTCCAATGCGGAAGAATGCCGCCATCCTGCGGTACGTAGCCAATCGATCGACGCAACGTCACCGGATTCACCGACCGTGTGTCGACACCGTCGACGGCAATCGTTCCAGTGTCAGGATCTATCAACCGGTTGATGCAGCGCAAGAGCGTTGTTTTGCCTGACCCGCTCTCACCGACTAGTGCGAGACATTCTCCTGGCTCCGCAGTGAGGCTCACTCGAACGAGCGCCGCTACATCGCCGTAGCGCTTCGAGACGTCGTTTATCTGTAGAGCTGCGCCCGGCTCAGGTTCGGTCATCGCCGGGAGATCGTCCCTGACGCGTGTACCGGTCGAAGAAATCGGCTGCAGCGTCGAGGTCGGCAGCCGAGATGAACTGGTCGCCGAGCGATTCGCATCCCGCAAGTGCGAGGTCTGTCAGCTCGATTGCTGTGTGGCGGATTGCCGGATCGCCGAGCCCCACGCGACCGGCAATCTCCAGAGTCGAGAAGTCAGGCGCGCCAACCATATCTGATGCTGCATGGGATGTGGCTTCATCGTAAATCAAACCGACGACGAATGAGATTGGGGCGGCCAGATGCGCCGGTGAAATCGCATCCGCGGAGCGGAGCTCGAAGTAGCCTCGAGGACGGACCTCCGGAAACAGCGTGCTGAGATGAAGCCTCCAGTCCTCCAACGTCGGGTCGCTCATGCGCATCCACTCCGCGAACGAAGAATACCCCGCACCGTTTTCCCGCATCATCGCGCCGGCATCGAGCGCGAAATCGAGATAGGCATTGGCAGGATCAGCCGGATTGACGGGCAGCCCCGTGCGAGTCGTATCCAGCGTTCTCCAGAGATGCGCGCGATAGCTGCTGTGATCCGTCTGCTCGCAAGCATAAATCGCGGACGACGCGAAGATCGCAGTCACATAAGGCGCAAGCGCATTGAGAAGGGTCCAGCGCTCGTAAGGCTCTGGCCCATTTTCGACGTTGATCTGTAATGAGGCTGTTTGTCGCATCATCCGCGCTCCCGACCTGCCGATCGAATCGAAGTACCGAGTCATGCGCTCGTAGCGGGCCCGGTGAACCTGAAGACTCACATCGGCGATGTCGTTATACGGATCGACGCCGACTGCCTCGAGAAGCATTCCCTCACTTTGGAACGCGCTCTCGAGAAGCTCCGAGGTGCACCGCAAGTCTCGAATCAGGCTCGAAGCAGTTTCCGACCTCGCACTGCTCAGCTCGATCTGGCCGCCCGGTTCGAATGAAACGCGGCCACCGTTAGGCGTTGACCACGACGGAGGATCGCCGTCGGCAGATGTCTCGACCCAACGCGCGCGATGCGCAGCGCGCCGTAGCACCGGCAGCGACTGCAGGCCGGTTCCGACCTGAACAGGCACGGGCTCTCCACCCGGGCCAAACGGAATCAGCTCCAGCTCGGCACCGATGCCCCGGACGTTCGTTGCGACGCGTGTCGGCGCGAAGAGCGACTCCACGCTCGCCAGGAGGAGGCCGCGATCAATACGCGTCAGAGCTTGTTCCTCGCGGGTGTCCCAAGCGCGAGCGCAAAGACTTCGTCCTCGCCTGTGATCCACTGATCGAGTCGAAGACCTGCGTGCTCAAAGAGTGCGTTCACACTTTCCTTGTCGTACTTGCAGCTAAGCTCTGTTCGAAGCGACTCGCCCTGATTGAACGAGACAGTGCCGATAGCGGGAATCACAACAGTTTGCTCACAGTCGGAATCGAGGTGCATCTCGATACGGCCGAGATTGCGATCGTAGAATGCGCGATGGCGGAATGATGACAGATCGAAGTTCGCGCCGAGCTCCCGATTCAGGACGCGAAGAATGTTCAGGTTGAATTCCGCGGTGACTCCGGCGTGATCGTTGTATGCTGCCTCGATAACGGCCGGATCCTTCCGGAGATCGGCCCCGAGCAGAAACTTGTCGCCCGGGCACATTTGTGCAGTAATGCGGCGAACAATGCGAATGGCGGATTCGGATTCGAAATTTCCGATGGTGCTGCCAAGGAATGAGAAAAGCGTCGGTCGCTCGAGCCAGGGCAGCTTCAGCTCACGCGTGAAGTCACCAACCGCCGTTGTGACCTCGAGCTGCGGGTAGATCTCCCTCAGGCGTGTTGCCGTGTCCTCGATGAAATCACGGCTGACATCCACGGGGACATACTGCTGTGCCGCACCCGAGTCTTGCATTGCGTCGAGAATTATTCTGGTCTTTGTCGCGCTTCCGGCCCCGAGCTCAACGAGCGCGCGCGGGAGCATCGCAGCCACAATTCCCGGTACTTCTGCGAGCAGAAGGCTACGCTCGCTTCTCGTCAGGTAGTACTCGGGGAGCTCGGTGATCTGCTCGAAAAGCTCTGACCCTCGATCGTCGTAGAAGTACTTCGGATCGAGTTCCTTCTGCGGCATCGCCAGTCCGCGGCGTACATCGCGGAGAAGCTCCGCGCGATCGATGTGCGCGGTGATTGTGTGCCGGACTACGCTCACGTCTTCAGGCATCGGCGGCACAGCGGAAGCCACTGAAGATCTGCCGCCTGATCGGGTAATCCCAGTTGCGGAAGGTGTTCCGGATTGCTCCGGGCCGTGTGGCCCACGATCCGCCGCGGAGAACCTTGTACTCGCTGCCGAAGGAAGCCTCGGAATACTCTCGGTACGGGAAGCTCTCGAACCCGGGGTAGCCCAGAAAGTCCGACGCCGTCCATTCCCAGACATCGCCGATCATTCCGTAGCACCCGCTCGGCGAAACATTTCCCGGATAAGCGTCGACGACGGCGGTGTCGAACGAAAGCTGGTCCACATTCGCGTGTGCAAACGTCGGAGCTTCGTGGCCCCAGGGGTACGGTAGAGCGCCAGTGTGCCCGCTCCACGACGCTGCGATCTCCCACTCGGCTTCAGTCGGCAAGCGCTTGCCTGCCCATTTCGCGAACGCCCCCGCCTCATGGTACGAGACGTGGCAAACAGGGCGGCGCGGATCCACTGCACTTGTGTGGTCCATGATGCGCACAAGCCAGGCGTCACCGTCGCGCTGCCAGTAAGCGGGAGCTGACGCTCCACTTTCAGCCAGCCATTTTCGCCCCGCATCGCTCCAGAGCCGCAGGTCGCGATAGCCGCCCGCGCTGATAAACTCGAGGTAATGGCCGTTTGTCACCGGCGTCCGATCGATTCGGTAGGACTGGACAGTGAGGGAGTGGCGCGGCCGCTCGTTGTCGTAGGCGACGGCTCGGTCGTGCGTGCCATTGGTATACTCGCCTCCGGCGATCTCGATCATGTCAGGCAATCCACTCTGATCGACGACAAGCTCCGGCAGAGGCCTGCGAACCGGCGGATGATAGGGCTCGCCGAGCTTGAGCTGCAGAGTCTGAAGAATGGTTTCGTTGTGCTGGTACTCGTGCTGCAGAACCATGTGATACACATAGCCGCCCGAGATCAGCGGATTGGGGTCGTCGAGGTCAACGCGCGAAAGCCGTTCCATGACTCGCTCGCGGATTTCGGCGAGCTTCAGGCGCATCGACTCGAGTGCGGGAAGAGGAAGCTTCGCCCGCTCGGCGCGAGGGTGCTCGAACGGATTGTAGATGCCAGGCATCTCCGAAAACTCGATGGGGCCGTCGAGGTTCTGCGTCAGCCACAGCTCTTCGAAGTGTGCAATGTGACCGAGGTCCCAGAGAATCGGACTCATCAGCGGACTGTGCTGCCGATGAAGGTCCTCATCGCTGAGTTCCTCAACTAACAGCAGCGTTCGATCGCGAGCTTCAGTGAGTAGCGCTGCGATGGAAGCTCGGGGGTCGGATGGGGCGAACGGCAGAGCGCTCATGCGATGGAGAAGTGGGG
>JBDSVO010000269.1:0-3752 GCA_039927215.1 Gemmatimonadaceae bacterium | reverse complement strand
TGGGACAATACCTGCGCCCATCCGACAAGCACATCGCGCTCGACCGTTACTACACTCCGGCAGAGTTCAGGAAGCTTTACGAAAAGGGCATGGAGATGGGATTCCGTCACGTCGAGTCAGGCCCGCTCGTGCGATCGAGCTACCACGCGTGGGAGCAGGTACAGGCGGCAGGCGTATGACGACTCAGGTTCCTCCCGAGACGCAGCCGCCGCCCGATGCGCAGACGCCGGCTCCCTCCGCGGTCGCAAACAATGGACGGCCACCGGATGATCAGGCCAGCCTGCGAAAAGATCTGCTGAGATCGATGCTGATTCAGCGACGTTTCGAGGAGCGCTGCGCCGAAGCTTACGCACTTGGTAAGATCGGGGGCTTCTGCCATCTGTACATCGGACAGGAAGCGATTTCGGCCGGAACGATGTCCATACTTCGGCCTGACGATTACGTCGTCACTGCCTATCGCGACCACGGTCAGGCAATCGCGCGTGGAATGAGCCCTCGCTCAGTCATGGCCGAGCTCTTTGGAAGACAGGACGGCTGCTCCGGTGGAAAGGGCGGATCGATGCACCTTTTCGACAAGAGCCTCAACTTCCTCGGCGGACACGGGATTGTCGGCGGACATATTCCGCTTGCCGCGGGTGTCGGCTGGGCCATCAAGTACCGCGAAGGCGATCAGGTCTGCGTCTGTTTCTTCGGCGAGGCTGCCGTGAACATCGGCGCGTTTCACGAGGCACTCAACATGGCGTCGTTGTGGAAACTGCCTTGTGTCTTCCTGATCGAGAACAATCGCTACGGAATGGGTACGGAGATCTCACGCGCTACCGCGAATGAAGACGTCGTTGCACGCGCTGCAGCCTATCGGATGATCGGCGAGTCGGTCGATGCCCAGGACGTGATCGCGGTGCGTGACGCTGTTGGGCGGGCGGTTCACCTCGCGAGAACTCAAAGGCAGCCGACACTGCTCGAGATGCGCACCTACCGGTTCATGGGCCACTCGATGTCAGATGCCGCGAGCGGGACGTATCGAACGAAAGAAGAGCTCGAGGAAAACATGAAGCGCGATCCGATAGTTCTCCTGCACGAGAAGATCAACGCGGAAGGCGACCTGTCGGAGGGAGATTTCGCGAAGATCGACGAGGAGGCGAAGGCCATCGCGCAGGACGCGTGGGATTTTGCCGATGCGAGCCCGGAGCCCGCTCTGAACAAGCTATGGGAAGATGTGCTCGTGGACACGACGAGCTGACGATGACAGTCATGACGTATCGGGACGCGCTCACGCAGGCGCTGCGTGAAGAGCTGACCAGAGACGACCGCGTGTTTCTCATGGGTGAGGAAGTGGCGCAGTACAATGGCGCGTACAAAGTCTCCAAGGGACTCCTCGACGAATTCGGCCCGATGCGAATCGTCGACACGCCAATCACCGAGCTTGGGTTCGCGGGTATCGGCGTCGGATCGGCGATGGTTGGCCTTCGCCCGATCATCGAATTCATGACTTGGAACTTCGCTCTCCTGGCCATCGATCAGGTTGTGAATGCTGCCGCAAAGATGCTTTACATGTCGGGCGGACAGTTTCCGATGCCGATGGTCTTTCGCGGCCCGAACGGCTCGGCCCTTCAGCTCTCCGGGCAGCACTCGCAGGCGTGGGAGAGCTGGCTCGCTCACATTCCCGGCCTCAAGGTCGTGACCCCCGCAACGCCCGCCGACGCCAAAGGGTTGCTCAAGTCCGCGATTCGCGACGACAATCCGGTGGTTTTTCTCGAGGGCGAGATGCTTTACAACACCAAAGGCGAAGTGCCCGAGGGGGAATACACGATTCCACTCGGCAAGGCGGAGCTCAAGCGCGAAGGCGATGCCTGCACGATAGTGGCGCACGGAAAAATGGTTCTCGTCGCCATGCAGGTCGCCGATGCGCTCGCAAAAGAAGGAATCGCGGTGGAAGTGGTGGACCTCCGCACGGTGCGCCCAATCGACGTCGAGACGATCGCAAACTCCGTTCGCAAAACGAATCGCGCAGTCGTTCTCGAAGAGGGGTGGGAAATCTGCGGCGTCGGTGCACAAGTCGTGGACTTCATTCAGCGGGAATGCTTCGACGACCTCGACTCGCCCGTTCTGCGCGTCCATCAGGAAGACGTTCCGATGCCTTACGCGAAGAATCTCGAGCGCGCGGCGAAACCCGATGCCCCGAAGGCGATAGCGGCCGTGAAGAAAGTCATGTACCTGGCCTGACGATGGCAACCAAAGTGGTGATGGAGGCGCTCTCGCCGACTATGGAAGAGGGCCGTCTCGTCAAATGGTTGAAGAACGAAGGCGATGCCATCAAGTCCGGTGACGTGCTTGCCGAGGTCGAGACCGACAAGGCGATAATGGAGCTCGTCGCGCGTGGCGACGGCGTGCTCCGGAAGCGAATAGCGGTCGAAGGTGATGCATCTCCGGTCGGAACGCTCCTCGCGGTGATCGCGCCGGCGGAAGAGAACATCGATGCCCTGGTTGCAGGCGCGGGACCCGCGCCTGCCGCAGCTTCCGGGACAGCCGCTCTCGGTGCACCTGCTGCCGCAGGTGCACCGGAAGGCGGAACCTCCTCCGTGCCTTCGGCGCCGGCTGAGGCTCAGGTTGAAGCGTCAACGCCACCGCAGGAGGCAGCACCGGCGAGCGCGGCGGCTCCAGCTGCTGTCGCTGCTCCTCCGCAACCGCCGGCGCCACCGCCATCTCCCCAGCCTGCGCCGGTGCAGGGCCAGCCGGGAGCGAACGGACGTCAGCGCACGTCTCCGCTCGCAAGGCGTCTAGCGTCTGATCGGGGCATCGAGCTCTCATTGGTTCGCGGCTCCGGTCCCGGCGGCCGAATCATCAAGCGGGACATCGAGAGCGCGATGGCAAGTGCTGCGGCTAAGCCAAAGCCTGCTGCCGCGGCCGCCGCGCCGGCGAAACGCATCATCAGTCGCGATGGCGATTTTCAGGACGTTCCGCTCACTCAGATCCGAAAGACGATCGCGCGACGACTGTCCGAATCGCTGGGGCCAATTCCGACTTTCTATCTCACAGCGGAATTCGACATGGTGCGCGCGGCCGAGATGCGGGCGGCTCTCAAGGAAATCGGCAATGAGTTCAAGGTGTCTTTCAACGACATCGTCCTTAAAGCGGTTGCGAACGCTCTCGCGGATCACCCCGAAGTGAACGCTCACTGGATGGGAGATCGCATTCGGCATTTCAATCGCGTTCACGTCGCGATGGCTGTCGCTGTAGAAGAAGGGCTGATTACTCCGGTCATTTTCGACGCCGATCGCAAGACACTCCCCGAGATATCGCGAGAGGCACGACACCTGGCGGAGCTCGCGCGCAATCGCAGGCTCACGCCCGAGCAGTATACCGGCTCTACGTTCTCGGTCTCGAACCTCGGAATGCTCGACATCGAGCACTTCACCGCCATCATCAATCCACCGGAATCGGCGATTCTGGCCGTTGGCGCGGTTGAGGAAAAGCCGGTGGTTGTCGACGGCAGCATCACTGCGCGGCAGCGAATGCGCGTGACGATGAGCTGCGACCACCGCGTGATCGACGGCGCGACCGGAGCGCGTTTCCTTCAGGCCCTTCGGCGTCTCATCGAGAATCCGCTGCTGCTGGTTCTCTGAACTTTCCCGGAAATATCAAATGGCTTCATACGACCTGATCTTCATCGGTGGCGGTCCGGCTGGTTACGTGGGCGCCATCCGCGCCGCACAACTCGGGATGTCCGTTGCGGTCGTTGAGCAAGAAGGACT
>JBDSVO010000268.1:0-4686 GCA_039927215.1 Gemmatimonadaceae bacterium | reverse complement strand
GGAGAGATGCCACGCTGACACCGAGTTTCTGCAGGACGGGAACAACGATCCCCTCGTCCTGATTCAGGAGCGCGAGAAGGAGATGGAGATCGTAGACGACGGGGTTGCCGGCTTGACGCGCTGCCGAAACGGCTTCGTTGAGCGCTTCAGCTGATTTTACTGTGAGGCGATCGGGGTTAATCATGGCCCCCTACGGCTGCATTATGAGTGCCTTGCATGTCTGCCACAGTGGCGGGACTTGGATATTGCGTCCGCCCAGCTAGCATCTATGAAGAAGGTGGACGGATCATCCGGATTCGGCGGATCGTCCGAATTGGCGCCAGCGCAGGCGCAACGCCACCATCCCCTGAGCTTTTCTGTTGTTAACAACAATAATCGAATGCTGGTCGGCGGCTCGCCTGTCTTGCGCGAACTCGGGACGATCCGCCGAATCCTGATAATCCGCCGAATCCGTTTAGACCCTTCTTCATGGATGCTTGATGGGCGGGTGCAAAAAGAGCGCGCCCCCATCAGAAGGCGCGCTCTGGAACTGCTGTGATCGTATCCTACTTCGACACGAGCATTTTTTTCACTACTGCCTTTCCATCAACCTCGAGACGATACAGATAGACACCCGAAGCGACCTCCTGCTGAGTTCTGCTGTCCTCACCATCCCAGTACGCCGTGTACTGATTGCAGGTCAGAAGGAGCCGATCGAGCGCTTCCCCTCCAGCGACATTCCCGGTCCCGCCTTGCAGCACCGGCACAGCAACCGGCTGCGCCAAAACATTGTAAATCCGCAAGCTCACGCGGTACAAGCGACTTGGATCGGTGCACCCGGCGCCATCGCCGATGGTGAATGGAATCCTCGTCTCCGGATTGAACGGATTTGGATAGTTCTGCCCCAACTCCAATCCGGCGCCTCGCGCTCTGCCGGTTTGGGTTGACACTCCCTGAGCCGACAGATGGCTTGGCATGAACGCGCTGAGGGCCAGCACAAATAGTGCCCCCCACAGGTGTTTCATTTTTTACATCTCCACTGCTGACAAAGAAGTGTTTAGAAGGATGCTCCTGATCGGGTTGTACGTTTGTTCTCCTTCGGCGAAGCTAGTCCGGGCGTTTCAGGGTGTCAAGCAAAAGCTTGGCACCTCCTATTGCCGACAGGCTCGGGCACCCACGTCGCTGCCGGCGATGACCCTTCCCTCCGCTTTCCGAGTCGTGACCCCCTTTACATCACAGAACTCAAGGAACGGGATCAGATACTTCCTTGAAACACCCAAAACCTCCCGAAGCTCCGCCGGACTGTAAATTCGGCCGGGCTCGAGCGCCAAACGAAGCTTACCGATGATCTCATCGACGGCGCCGGGCGAGTAATACCGATCCGCCGACACCCTCACCAGTTCGCCGCTGCGCTCCAAGTAGCGGAGCACGTCGTCGACTTTTTCACCAAAGACCGCGACAAGCTCCGCGACTGCAGGCGGCTCGCTCGGCATAATACAAATCTTACGCATGATAGCCTCGGCGAGCGCGCGCTCTCGACTGTTCAAGCTTGGCGCCCAACCTGCAGGCCTCACTGATGACTGTCGAATCTCGATCGCTCCCTTTTTTGTGAGCTGGTCGAGGATACGATCGATCACCCGGTCGGGTGCGCCGGCGGTTGATCTCAGACTCTGAAGTTGGACACCGGGTTCCAGTGGAAAGTTTTCGACGTGAGCAAGAATCAGCCGTTGAACTACGAGCTCGAGGTCTTCCAACGTTTTGGAGTGGTAGAGCCGTGAGTCGATTTCAGTGAGTCCAATCTCACGCTCAAGGCGCGCCGCTTCGGCAGGGGCGAGGCCGAGTCGGATTGGCACCTGTTCGACGGGTAGACCGGAGAGGCCCGCGTCTTCCGTCATTTCGTCGAGCAGCTCGATCGTGTTTCTGGCAGAAACGCCGGACGGTGAACGGCGTATCCTTTTTCGCCTGGGAAGCGGATCGCGAACCACGCCGCCGCCGACAGTGGTTGCAGGCGATGCCAGCCTCAGGACGAAACGGTCGCGGCCTCTGACGAGCAGCGGCTCATCGAGCACGATGGTCCCGATGAAATGCCGGTCATCCGCAAATCCTTCGACGACACGACGACTGATCCTCGCACCGACATCCGATGTTCCGAGATGAAGGCGCAGGCGCGTCCGCGGGCCGATCGCCACATCACCAAGCAGTCGAACGTCGGCTTCGATTCGCTTCGTCACCGGCCACAATGACTCCCCAATAACGACACTTCCACGTGTGACTTCCGCGACATCGAGATCCGATAGCGCGAGTGCCACTCGCTCGCCCGCGCCGGCGGACTTCACGGCCGCCCCGTGGTGTTGAACGCCGCGAACGCGAGATCGCTTCCCTGGCTGAAACACCCTGACCATGGAATCGCGGGCCACTGAACCGCTCCAGACAGTGCCGGTAACTACTGTTCCTGTCCCCTTCACCGTAAACGCGCGGTCAACTGGCATTCGGAAGAGATCATCTGCGGGACGCGAGTTTTCCTCCGCTGCGAGAGCGGCCCTCGCGATTGCGTCTCGAAGCTGGGGAACGCCCGCTCCGGTGACGGCGGAAACCGGAATCAATTCACTCGCGACAAACCGCGTAGAAGCCAGAAGATCTCTTACGTCATCTGTGACAAGCGCGAGCCACTCCGGCGTGACCAGATCGGCCTTCGTGAGGGCGACTACGAGTCGCGGGATCGCCAGCAGCGACAGGATATCCAGATGCTCGCGCGTCTGCGGCATGACACCTTCCTCCGCGGCAACGACTAGCAGAGCTATGTCGATGCCGCTTGCACCGGCGAGCATCGTGCGAACAAACGCCTCATGTCCGGGAACGTCCACGATCCCGACGGTACCAACGCCGTCGACGACGAGCGGCGCGAACCCGAGATCGATCGTAATCCCGCGCTGTTTCTCCTCAGGAAGTCTGTCGGTGTCGACGCCGGTAAGTGCCTTCACCAGAGCGGTCTTGCCGTGATCGATGTGGCCGGCGGTCCCGAGTATCATGCGGCGCTCCACGCGCCCTGCTCCCAGACGCGGAAGGCGCGGAGCTCGCGATCGGTTCCCAGATGCTCCTGAAAGAACTCACGCAGCAAGCGCTGATGTGCCCGGGCCTCGACCGTGGAGAGTGGCGCTGATTCATCACCCTCGATCCACCTGCGAATAGCGTCGCGCGCCGGCGGCGGGAGAACGCGGCTCCCGGCGGCGGCGGCCCCACATTGTTTACAGAGCGCTCCACCAGCTGAATGCGAGAAAGAGACCAGGAGTGCGGGATCCAACGGCGCGTGGCAGTTGGCGCACACGTCGAGCGCGGGGGTGAATCCAAGATGAGCAATAATTCGCCAGGCGCCGCCTAGACCAGCGTCGAGCGTCCTGCTTGGCTCGGCGATTCCGATTCTGTCGAAACACTCCTCGACGACGTCGAAGATTCCCGCAGCCGGTTCCTCGTAGGGAAATCGCAATACGATCTCCGATATCATCGACGCCGCTGTGAACCTGCCCACGTCCGCGCCGAGCTCGACGCGAGACCGGGTTACGTCGAGAGCCCCGAGGGTCTGCAGCTCGCGGTTGGGCCGAAAGTGAATCTCGGCGATGCCCTGAGCAAAAAGGTCCATCGCGGTTCCGAACCGTTTTCTCGAACGGCGCGCCCCGCGGGCGAGCACAGACACGACTCCTCCGTCACGCGTAAGAAGTCGAAGAATGCGCGACGTCTCCAGGTAGTCGAAGGCGTGGAGGACAATCGCTTCGGAAACAAGGGGCGCCATGCGGGCAATTTACAAACTCCCGCTGTAGCGTGCTCCCACGAGTATGGTCCGGCCGGGCGCAGGATAATGGAGCACCGTTTCGTACTCCCGGTCGAGCGCGTTCTCGACTCTCCCTGTCAGGGAAAGCGACGAGCCGTTGCCCGCTTTCCAGATATCAATCAGGCCCGAGACATCGATGCGCGTGTAGGCAGGAAGAGTCACGGTTGGCGACGGGAATTGGTTGAAATCGACGTCAGGACGCTCGCCCACATAGCTGGCCGTGAGCGCGAACGAGCCACGCCGAGGGGTGAGTTTCATAGATGCGGTGCCCGAGTGCGTTGGGCGTCGAATGAGCGCCTCGCCGGGCACGAGACTGCCGGCGTAACCCGAAGAGACGCGGGCTACCCGCGGCCGAGCGTGCGTGAAGCTGGCCGAGGCTGACACGATGCCGGGCGGCGCAAGGTCCGCTTCCATTTCATACCCGTTGGACTCGGCTTCTGCGAGATTCGCGTAGCCGCCTTTGAACTCAGGTGGCCCGCCGGCTAAGTATTGAATCAGATCGAAAAAGCTCTGGTTGAAGTAGCTCACCGAAACGCGCGCGAGCCCTGAGCGTACGGTTTGCTCGACGCCGGCCTCCCAGCTGCGTGCGCGCTCGGGTGACAAGCCGGGACTTCCTGCTGTATAGAGCGTTGGGCGGAGCTGACTGAATGCGGGTGCATTGTACGCAGTGCTGAGAGAGGCGCGCGCGCGCGTCGAGCTGCTCAGCGGTACGCTCGTTCCGACGCGATACGTCGTGTGAGAATCGAAATCCGAGTTGTCGTCAATGCGGCCCGCAAGCGTGTACGAGACGTGATTCAGCGCGGTGCCAACCAGTTCGGCGTATCCAGCGTGATTGGTTCGGTAAGCCGCGAAGCGCGAATCAGGGATTGCCTGCACACCCA
>JBDSVO010000267.1:0-7779 GCA_039927215.1 Gemmatimonadaceae bacterium | reverse complement strand
AAGGACTTCCCGGAAACGCCCCGCAGGGAAGAAACGACTGGGACAAGCGGCAGTACGGCGGCCCGTGCCCGCCGATCGGCAGGCACCGGTACTTCTTCAAGATCTACGCGCTCGACACCGAGCTTGGCTTTGTGGCGCCGCCAACGAAAAACGATCTGCTGAACGAGATGAAGGGCCACATTCTCGCACAGGGTGAGCTGATGGGGACGTACCAGAAAGGGGACGCCAAGTAACTACGACAACTACAACTGAACAACTACCAAGCGAAGAGCGGCCAGCTGAAAGGCTGAGAGCCACGAGCTGCCGACGACGGGACGGTTCGATCGGGGCCGGGGAAAAAAACGGACCTGGTTGTGGCCGGCCCGCATCGGAAAAGTCAATGTCGCTTGCAGCTCGCGGCTCTTCAGCTTACCCGCTGACCGCTCTACGCTTCGTGGTTCTTCAGTTGTCGTTTTTCAGCCGGCCACTGCAAAGAGAACTTCCGGCTTGTACTCGAGCTGCTCCGGTGTGAATTCCGCTAACCGCTCGCGCACCCGCGCCTCGCATTTCGCTCTGCGTTTCGGCGAAAGACTCGGCAGTCTCCGCGATGCTGCTCCGCACGCAATCTGCAGCTTGATAAGATCTTCCAGCTTGAACGCGTGACAGAATGTCTCGCTCCATAGCTTCGAGATCGTGAGCCCGCTCGCCTGAATCAACTGCGTGAGCTTCTCCGGCGTGTTCATCATCGCGAGCTGCACGACACTCGGATGCCGTGGGTCGGGCGCGGCTTCCTTGCGATCGAGCTCCTCTGTCCAGACGGATGCGCCCGGGACATCCGGATCATTTCCCCACACGACGATTCCAACACGACCTTCGGGACGAAGCGTGCGCCGCATCTCTCTCAGCGCCTCAATCGGATCCGGGAAATGAAACAACACGAAAACGAGCAGTCCGACGTCAACGGAGCCCGAGCGCGCGGGGAGCTTCTGACCGTCGGCCACCGCAACCGCTCGCCATCCCGATCCCTTTGCGATATCCAGCATTCCCTCGGCTCGATCGAGTCCGACGACGCGCGACGCCGGCGCGGCAGCTCGCACATACGAAAGCGTTGCACCCGTGCCGGCGCCGACATCGAGCACCGTCGGAGCGCCCGTAAGAGGTAGCGCGCCGACGATGGGCAGGGCCATCGGGGCGATCACCGGCGCCCACCGGCGAGCGTATGCGTCGGCGCTAGCAGAGTATATGTTCGCCAACGATTGAGACGGGGTCACCATGAGATCATCCCGAAGCACGCTCGGGCGTGCAGAGGATCACGCGCCCGAGCAGATCCATCGACTTACGCCGCAGCGGTCGTGCCCTCTTCAGTGTAGAGCTTCGCGCCGATGAACCCCGCAAGCAGCAGATTCACAAGCCAGATAATCGTAAGAGTCCACCAGCTCCCCATGGACATCATGCCCATGTGAAGGTAGCCCGCGTATTCTGCCGGCGAGGAGGACGCCATAGCTGAGCCAGTCAATGATGTTCAGTACAACGCCTGCCGCCAAACCTCCGACGATTATTTTTTTCGTGTTCATCGCCATGCTCGGGTCCGTTGGGAAGGGTTGAACGAGAGCGCACCGGTCTGATCGTAGTTCCGGAGCCGCCTGAGGCGCCTTCCGGCGGTCAATACTACAACCCAGCCCGCGGGCAGAACAGACAAAAGTGCGCAACCGGGATCACCACTTCACGATGCTCAGAATGTCCGAGTAATCGTCTGTCCACGATCGGGAAAATCCACCCCGCTGAAGCCGTCGCCAGCGTCTGTCGCTCGCCAGCGGGCCAAGGTCCTCGCGCCGGCGCGCCAGCGCAACCCAGTCGGCTGCGTAATCGAGATCCTTGTCCTCGCGGGCCTTGTTCGGCGAATAGGCGTTCAACAGCGCCACCATGCCGGCATCTTCCGCGAGTGCCGCGACAACCGGCTCGAGGTCGAGCCGTTGATTGCTGATGTGCACAAAGAGAAGGCCGTGCTCGTCAAGCACGCGCTTGTAACCTTCGAATGCTTCTCGCGTCAGAAGATGAACGGGAATCGCGTCGGAGCTGAACGCGTCTATCATTAGAAGTCCGAACCGGTGCTCGGGCTGCCGTGCGAGAGTCAGGCGCGCGTCGCCAATCACCACTCTCGGCTGTACCGCACACTCCTTCAAAAACGTGAAGTATTTCGAGTTCCGCGAAATACGCTCGACAAGCGGATCAATCTCGAAGAACGTCCACTCTTCACCCGGCTTGGAGTAGCAGACGAGACTGCCCGCCCCGAGTCCCACTGCGCCGATCTGGTTATTCGCTAACCGCCCCTGAAGACCGGCAAAGAACTGCCCGGCCGGACCGTTCGGGTGATAGTACGTGACAGGTTGTCGGCGCCGCTTCTCATCGAGAAACTGCGCGCCGTGGATAGTCGTGCCATGCGTCAGGAAGTTCGATGGACCTGCCGACCGCTCGACGCGATACGCTCCGAAAAACGATCTGTCCGCGAACAATGCGCGCAGCGGACGCTGCACCGCAGTCTGGCCGAGAATGAAGATCGCGGCAATGCTCACTCCAAAGCGAAGCGTGTTCGCGCTCAATGCGAAAGTGAGTAGACCGGCAACGGCAGACAGAAGAATCTTCGCGGAAATTCCGAGAATCTCGTGGCCTCGCCCCTCCTTCCAGAAAATCGCGAGCACTAGAGCCGGGATGAGCGCGGTGAAGATCGAGGGCACGCCGCCCGCGCTCAGGAAGTCGTCGAGCCGCGATCGCCAGCTCGGTCTCAGCACACAGGCCAGAATCAGGACGACCATGTACTCGCGAATGGAATCGAACAGCACCGGCGCGGCGAGGGCGTTGAATGCTCCACCAAGCGCGCCGCCGAGTGCCATCCAGAGATAGAACTCGGTGAGATGCGCCGGCGAGGGTCGAAGTGCCGCGAGCTCGCCGTGAAGCACGAGCGCTGTCGCTGCAAATACCGAGAGATGCAGCAGGTACTCCCAGCGGAGATCGATGTCTGCATCCCAGAATACCAGAAGGATCAGCGTCGTCACGAGGACGGCGTGCACCACTGCGGCCGCTTTCATTCGCTCGCGGCTCCGTCTCGCGAAGACAATGATGAAAGTCATGAGGTACAGCGCGAGCGGCACCACCCACAGCAGTGGGACAGCTGCGACGTCGGTGCTCAGATATGTCGTGACGCCGAGCAGCAGACTGGAGGGAACGAAAGAGAGAATGATCCACCGGGTCCGATCACTCCATGCCGGCGCGGCCGGCGCCCTCGGCGCGTCCGTCATCGTGCCGACTCGAGTCGGGGGAGAAGCGCCGGCACGCGACCATTGCCAAACGATCCACCCGCAGCTGAAGGTCAGCACCAGCGCTACGACATATCCCACGCTCCACAGACTCGACTGCTGCCCGAGCCGGAGGTTGGGCTCCATTACAAAGGGAAACGACAGCAAACCGAGCAGACTGCCCGCGTTGCTCGCCGCGTAAAGCATGTAAGGATTTTCTGCCGCGGGATGATCGAGATTGGATAACCAGCGTTGAAGCAGCGGCGCAGTGGCCGCGAGTACGAAAAACGGCACGCCGACCGCGATTGCGAGCAACCCGAGCAGCCACGGAATCGCGTTCCCTGATGCCGGCGGCGTCCAGCCTCCGGGAATTGCAACGGGAAGTGACAGCAATGCGAGAGCAAGCAAGCCGACGTGCATCAGGGTTTGTCTGCGTGCATCGAGATAGCGACTGCTTACATGTGCGTAGAGGTAGCCAAGCAGCAGCATCGCCTGGAAGAACATCAGACACGTATTCCACACCGCTGGCGAGCCGCCGAGCAGCGGCAGCACGAGCTTCGCGAATAGCGGCTCGACCCAGAAAAGCAGAAAAGCGCTCGTCAGGGCTGCAAGTGAGAACAGCGCGATCACGAATTCATCTAGATGAGGCCGCTAACTTGCGGGTAACTACATGCTGTGAGGGTCTTCCCGCTTGGCGCGCGAGAAACCATTCTAATAGGTGCAGCACGGTTGGCTCAGGTTGTACGTTCGAGAGAGGCGCGTTGTCGTCGTAGATCGAGGCACCAGCTCACCTGCGCCACTACAATAAGTAAAGGAGTCAGGAATCATGGCAATCTGGAAGGATCAAAACGCCGCACCCGCAAAGGAGCCGACATCGATGCCGCTCGACCGCGTCCCACCAAAGTCCGACGATACATTCTCCAGTGGTTCCTCGAACTACAACAATCCACCTGCGCGCGCTCCGCAGCGTGATGCAAAAGAGACGGTCATCGCCGAGAATCTGGCGATTGAAGGAAAGATCGAAGGAGCCGGTAATGTCCGCGTCGCCGGACGCTTCAAGGGTGACGTGCACGTCGAAGGCAATCTGACAATCGACCAGGGCGCAAAAGTAACAGGTGGCGTGCGCGCGAGCGCGGTCATCATCGCGGGAGAGCTCGAAGGGAATGTCGACGCAGCATCGCGTGTGGAGCTGCTCGAGACCGGTGTGCTGAACGGCGATCTCAAGGCCGGCTCGCTCACTGTCGCCGCCGGATCCAGAATGCGTGGTCAGGCCGAGTTCGGGTGGGAAGAGAAAGCGGCATCTCCATCCCGTCTGAGAATGGAGACAAGCGCGGCATCATGAGCTCAGCGGCTGCAACTGCGGGAAAATCGCGCACCTGCCCACACTGCAGGGCGACGATTCTTCAGAGCGCGACCATCTGTCCAGTGTGTCAGAAGAGCTTGCGCTGGGACCCGCATGTGGGCCGCCACAAGCCCCCGAGCTTCTCCGCCCTCAAGGTGGAGGGAACGATCAATCATCCCGTTGCGGATCCGTGGGAGTACTCGGTGCTCCTGTCGATCCGCAACGATCGCGGTGAGGAGATAGCTCGGCAGATGGTGGACGTGGGTGCGCTCCAGCCTCGGGAGAAGCGCACCTTCACATTATCTGTGGAAGTGTTCACACCGGCTGCTACGGACGGCGTCAAGGTACGGTAGTGGTCAGCTGACTTCGCGATAACGAAAAAGCCCCGGGGATTTCTCTCCGGGGCTTTCGTCATTCAGGAACCCTATCCGCTTATGGGGGTGGGAAACCGGTCTGCCCCTGCGGCTGTTGATCCTGCGTCGGCTGCCGAACCCGCGGCGGCCGGCCGAAGTTGTACTGGAACGTCAGGTACGTCGCGCGGACGCCGAACTTCCGCTCCGTGATCTGGGTCAGGTTGTCGTCACCCGCCTTGATCTTGAAGCCGATCGTGTTGAACGGATCCTGGAATCTGAGACTGAGCGTTCCCTTGCCCTCCATCAGCTTCTGACGGATCGAGAAATTGGTCCCGTACTGCGCGGAGAAGCGGCCACGCTCGATGTCCACCGGCGCGCGGTAGAAGTACGTCCCCTGCAGCGTCGTCGCCGGCGTGACGTTGTATGTCCCGTTCCAGCGCGTCGACCACGTAACCGCATCGGACGACAGCGTCGACGCTGATCCACCGTCGGTGACAATTCTGAACAGACTGAAGTTGGCAAATCCGTTGAACTTCGACCCCAGCTTCGCCGAGCCGTTCAGATCCGAACCCCACGACGTGCTGGTCGCGAGATTCTTGAAGCTCACTGAAGTCACCTCACGGCCGTCGATCATATCCGCAGTGTTGATGTCGACACGCATGACGTCCGTCGTCCGGCGATAGAACGGCGACAGCTGAATCGTCGTCATCGCGCCGTTGCGGCTCCAGCCGAGCTCGATTGCGTCTGTATACTCGGGTCTCAAATTCGGATTGCCGATGAACACGTTCTGCACGTCGAAGAACGACGGGAACGGATTCAGCTCCTGCGTACCCGGCCGACGAACACGCCGCGAGTACGAAACCTTCCCCTCTGTAGCCTCAGTGAACTTGTAACGCGCCACGGCACTCGGGTAAATGCTCGTGTAGCTGAACGGATAGTTCGTGTTCTCTTTCTTCAAAGTGAAGTCGCGCGTCGCGTATTCACCCCGAAGTCCACCCTGGAGCTCCCACTTGCCTACTCCATGGCTCAGCACGCCGTACACTGCCTCCACGTACTCGTTGAACGTGAAATCATTGCTGAGGTTGCTGACCGCCCACTGGTTGGTGCCAAGCGCATCCTTCTCGACGAGGAAATCTCTGTCGAGCCAGCGCGACGTGCTCTTGAATCCCGTCTCGAGCTTCGTCCGCTCGGCGAGCGTGCGGGTGTAATCCAGCTGCCCGTTGAGGGACTGTGTAAGCGATCCCAGATTCTGCCGCTCGCCCTCGAGACGCGTCGAGGAAGACGAAGCCGGGGGCTGCCGCCAGAGATTCGTGTGATCGTCGTCATCCGAGCGGTTGTACCGGAGCTCAGTGTTGAGCTCGTGCTTGCGCGGCTCGAGCGTCCGCTTCCAGGCGAGCGTGTAGTCGGCAACCCAGGAATCCACCTCCGTGTCCTTGATTCTGTCGTAGCGATCGAGGATGGAATGCGCACTGGTCAGCTCGGTGAAGCCCGTTCGCGAATTGTCCGTGAAGTCGCGGAGATTGAACGACAGCACATTGGTGAGCACGTCGCGCTCGTTCATCTTGTAGTCGACGTTCGTTGAGAAGTTGTGTCCACCATTCACGTTGCGGCCGATAAGGTCCTGCTCGGTGATTCCCGTCAACGTGCCTGTGATGGCGTTGAACCTCTCACGGTCATTGATGCCGATGATGGCGCGGTTGTCATTGTTGTAGCCGTACGTGCTGAACAGCGTCCACGGACCGCTCTGATTCCCGACGTTGCCGGAGAAGTTGTAGCGGCCCTGTGCAGCAGCCGAGCCGACGGTGACACCACCGCTCAGGCCAAGGTCGACGTTCTGCTTGAGGACGATGTTGATGATGCCCGCCATTCCTTCGGGGTCTTCGCGAGCAGACGGAGTCGGAATGACCTCAACACGCTCGACGATGGACGCCGGCAGCTGCTTGAGGTACGAGCCAAGCTGCGTGCCGCGTACCGGAGCGGGACGGCCGTTGATCTGAATTGCGACGTTCTCGTTGCCGCGGAGACTTACCTTGCCGTCGCCATCGACAGCGACGGACGGAACGTGATCGAGCACATCGCTCGCGTTCGTTGCGGTCGCCGCGACATCCTTTGCCTTGTAGCTGTTGCGATCGGGCTCGATTGTAATCGTCGGTGTTGCGGCCTTTACGTCGACAGTTGTAAGTGTGACTGCGACTTTGGTCAGCTTCACGCTAACGGTGGCGACTGCTTCGGGGCCCGCGGCCCCGACCGTGAACGGCTCGTTGCGCGGGCCGTAGCCGATGGACGTAATGCGAAGATAGTAATCGCCCGGACGCAGACCCTGGACGCGGAACGTTCCGCCGTCATTGGCGACTGTGCCGCCGATAAGAGACGAGTCACGCTTGCTGCGCACAACGATCGTCGCCCTTCCGACTGGAACGTTGGCATCTGCATCCGTGACTGCGCCGCGGACTTCTCCATTAGCGGCGGGTGGTTGACCTCCGGGTCCGGCGGGGCGTGCGGCTCCGGGGCCGGGGTTCTGAGCGCTGGCTGAGCCAGCACCTGCCAGGTAGAGAACACCCAGCACGACGAACAAGACGCGTTTCATGACCGACTCACTGTGAAGATTGCGGGGGGAGCTTGGATATTAGACACCTCTAGAAGGCGAGGCGCTTATACCGGATTTACGCACACCGGCCTCGGGATGTTTCAACGGGGTCAGCCGTGTGCGGCCGGACCCTATAAACACCTGACTATTTCAGCCCTCCAAAAGCTACCAAATTCGCGTCACGGGATAGTACCCATCGCCCGTCCGAAAGTCGTTCGAATATTG
>JBDSVO010000266.1:0-11186 GCA_039927215.1 Gemmatimonadaceae bacterium | reverse complement strand
TGAGAGCGCTCGGTCTCGCCGGTGCGATTCGGGCCGTGGAACGCATAGATCATGAGCCGCGTCATGTAGATGGCAGTGAGGAACGCCGCAGCGACGCCCAGAACGTACACGAGATAGAGCCACGTTCCGCCGCCGATCCCGAACAACGACGCATCGGCCAGCGCCGAACTTTCCGCGCGAGCGAACGCTGCGCCGAGAATCTCGTCTTTCGAGAAAAAGCCTGAGAGCGGCGGAATTCCAGCGATCGCCAGTGTCGCGATCCACATCAGCACCCACGTGATCGGCATGTACTGCTTGAGTCCGCCCATGTTGCGCATGTCCTGCGCATCCTCGTGGCTGTGGGTCGCATGATATGCGGCGTGCATCGCGTGGATGACGGAGCCCGCACCGAGGAACAGCAACGCCTTGAAGAAGGCGTGAGTCACGAGATGAAAGAGTCCCGCCGAGTACGCACCCACTCCGACACCGACGAACATGTATCCGAGCTGGGAGACGGTCGAATACGCGAGCACCTTCTTGATGTCCCACTGCTTGAGCCCGATTGTCGCCGCGAAAATCGCTGTCACCGCACCCGTGAGTGCGACCACGAGACTCGCCGTCGGCGCCATTGAGAACAGTGGCGAGCTGCGCGCGACGAGGTACACGCCGGCGGTGACCATTGTCGCCGCATGGATCAGCGCCGACACTGGCGTCGGGCCGGCCATCGCGTCCGGAAGCCAGACGTAAAGCGGAATCTGCGCACTCTTTCCGACGCATCCGAGGAACATGAACAGGCAGATCGCGGTGATTGCCGCGCCGCCGTATGGAAATGAAGCCGCGCTCGCAAACACTCCCTGGAAGTCGAGCGTCCCGATCGTCGCGAACAGAATGAACATCGCGACGAGGAATCCAAAGTCACCAATGCGGTTCACGATGAACGCTTTCTTCCCAGCGTCGGCGTTCACCTTGTCCGAGAACCAGAACCCAATGAGGAGATATGAGCAAAGTCCCACGCCCTCCCATCCGACGAAGAGCACGGGATAATTCGCGCCGAGCACCAGCACGAGCATGAAGAACACGAACAGGTTCAGATACGCGAAGTAGCGGGGGTAGCCCGGATCTTCGCGCATGTAGCCGACGCTGAAGATGTGAATGAGCGCGCCCACGCCGGTGACCACGAGCACCATCAGCATCGACAGCTGATCGAGCTGGAGCGCGGCGTTTACCTGCAGGGTTCCGACGGGCATCCAGCTGAAGTAGGTCTGCACGAGCGGCGCTTCCATCGGCACGCTTCGCATGGCCGAGAAGATTGCCCACGCCAGCAGGAACGAGAGAACAAGGACTCCGGGTCCAACGATACTTACGATGCCGGCATAGCGATGTGGCCCGATTGCGTGATGATCGTCGCTCGCAGCAGAGTGCTCCGGAGCGAAGACCACATGCGCACCGAGGCTCGCGGTTGACGAATGATCGTCCCCGTCCGTCATATCCGGATCTTCCGGACCAATCCGCGCGGCGCTCACAACTGAGAGCACCCCGTTGATCACAAAACCCAGAAGCGGTAAGACCGGGAGTAGCCACGCGAAGCGGGCAACAGTGCCCGCCAGCGGGTGCGCTCCTCCCGCTACGATTTCCTGGAGGAGCATCAACCCTTCATGAGGTTGATGTTCTGCAGATTCACCGTCTGCCGGTGACGGAAGATCGCGATGATGATTGCAAGTCCAACAGCTGCCTCAGCCGCGGCCACAGTCATCACAAACACAACGAAGACCTGGCCCGTCGCCCCGTAAACTCGCGAGAAAGCGACGAAAGTCAGGTTCACGGCGTTGAGCATCAGCTCGACGCACATGAAGATGATGATCGCGTTGCGGCGCGTCAGAACTCCCACGACACCAATCGTGAACAGGGCGGCCGAAAGCGCCAGCGACTCAGCCAGCACGAGTGTCTCTCTTGCGGCCGAGCACGACCGCGCCCGCGATAGCAACCAGCAGCAGAATGCTCGTCAGCTCGAACGCGAGCAGGTATTCATTGAACAACGGAGCGGCGACTGTCCCGACGGCTCCCATCTTTTTCATCTGATCAGCGGCGAAGTTGGGGGGCATCACATACGGAGTCGCGACTTTCCCGCCGCTCACCACCATGATCTCGGCAACCATTACGATCCCGATCCCGACAGCCAGCAGGCTCGCCCAGAGGCCACGTTTGTCGGCGATCTCCGACGGATGGCCAAGGTTGAGCAGCATGATCACGAAGAGAAACACGACCATGATTGCACCCGCGTACACGAGCACCTGCATCACCCCGATGAACTGCGCATCGAGGAGCACGAATAGCGCGGAAAGCGCGAACATGGTGTTCACGAGCCAGAGCGCCGCGGCGACCGGACTCTTCCGCGTGACGAACGCAAGCGCGGACGCAAGCGCGATCACCCCGAAGAGGTAAAAGTGGAACATGTAGAACAGCGGATAATGCTGCTGCACCTACTCTCCTCTCGGGTCTTCGGGATCCCACATCTCGCAGACGGGATGGGTCTGCGATGTCAGGCGCTCCAGGTCATACACGAATCCTTCGCGGCTGTATTCGGCATTCTCGTAATGCCTGCCTACGTGAATCGCTTCCTCGGGACACACCTCCTGGCAGTATCCGCAGAAAATGCAGCGGAATTCGTCAATCTCGAAGATGAGCGGATAACGATTCCCTTCCTCGTCTTCACCCGGGACGAGCTTGATGCAGTTGGCCGGGCAAACCGTCGGACAGAGGCCGCAAGCAACGCATTTTGCTTTGCCGGTCTCCGTCGTGAGCATTCGGTGAGTGCCTCTCCAGCGCGGCGATATCTGCCATTTCTCTTCTGGATACTGCACCGTGACCTTGTGCGGGTTGATGAGATGCTTGAACGTCAGCGCCATTCCCTTGAGCGTCGCCTTCACATAGCTGACGTCTTCGATTGGCCGGTCGAGAACTTTCACTGTGATCGGCATTTACTTAGCTCCGGAGGCGAGCGGTGACCGACTGGAGACGCTGCGCAGCCTGGCAAGGCGGGCGCCCTCGATACGTCCGTAAGCTGGACTGATGATCCGGCCATGGTCGAGAATCGCGAAAACGATCATTACGATCACGACGTTGACAGCTCCGAGAATCGAGCTGTGCATCGCTCCCCGCGTGATCCCGGCGGCATCAAGAACGAGAAGTACTGCCGCAATGACGATGATGTACGCCAGCGCCAGCGGAAGCATGAACTTCCACCCGAGTGACATGAGCTGGTCGTAGCGGAAGCGCGGGAGTGTCCATCGCACCCACATGAAGAAGAACAGGAAAAACAGGAGCTTGGCGAAGAAAATCAGCACCGAGAGAATCGTGAGCCACCCGCTGAACGGCCCGATGTTGTCGCGAGGCGTGAACGGCACGTCGTATCCGCCAAAGAACAGCGTGACCATCAGCGCGCTCGCTGTGACCATGTTCGCGTATTCGGCAATGAAGAAGAGCGAGAACTTCATTGCGCTGTACTCGGTATGATAGCCGGCGATGAGCTCCGACTCCGCCTCGGGAAGGTCGAACGGCAACCTGTTGGTCTCCGCGAACGCCGCCACGAGGAAGATGAAAAACGCGATCGTGAGATTCACGACGTTCCATCCGCCGTACGCTTGCTGCGTGATGATCGCGCCGAGCGTCACGTTGCCTGCAAGCAATAGCACGGGAATGGTCGACAGTCCCAGTGAGATCTCATAAGAGATCATCTGCGCGCTCGACCTCAGGCCCCCGAGCAGCGCGTACTTGTTATTCGATGCCCACCCTGCGAGAACGATTCCGTAGACGCCCAGCGAGGATATCGCGAGGATGAAGAGAAATCCGACCGGCAGATCAGCGACGACGAGGTCAATACGACCCCATCGGGTCGGGAATGGTGCGCCAAATGGAATGACAACCCACGTAGTCAGCGCTGGAATGAACGAAAGAATCGGTGCCAAAATGAACAGCGGCTTGTACGCCGCCTCTGGATATGTCTCTTCCTTCATGAAGTTCTTGAGACCGTCTGCCGCCGGCTGCAGCAGCCCTGACGGTCCCACGCGATTCGGGCCGTGCCGGTCCTGAATCCAGGCCGAAATTTTCCGCTCGGCCAGGGTCAGCAGTGCGACGCCTACCATATAAATCGTGAAGACGACGATCATCTTGACGATGGTTGCAATGACGAACACGCCACTTCCGTTCGGCGGAAGCTGCGGATTTGCGGCCTGAAGAAGCGCGATTAAAGGGATCATCTCGTCGCTTCCTGCCCCATGCCCAGGCCTTCACCCATGCGCGTCCGTGTACGCGCGTCCGATTCGAGGACGGGTAGTCCGCGCATGCCGAGCGAATCATACGAAAGACCTGAGAAGGCAGGGTGGGATTCGGCGATACGCGTAAAGACGTCAGATGGCAGATAAAACCCATCCTGTTTGCCGAGTGCGCCGAGCAAATCGCCAAGCACGAGCCAGCTCGGGCGCGCGAGTCCGGGGGCAGGCTTCGCCTGCATGAATCGTTGAACGCGTCCGCGGAGATTCGTGAAAGTCCCCTCCTCTTCCGCGAAGTTCGTCACCGGCAACAGTACGGCAGCTTCGCGCGCCGCTTCCGGGAGTGTCGTACCAATCACAATCACCTGTGCGGCACGGCTGAGCTCCTCGGCTGCGATCCCCTCGAGATCATCGTCGGCAATGATGAGAACGTCACCATCACCCAGCTTTGCGAGAGGGCGGTCGGTGCGCTCGAAGCCGAACAGCTCAGCCCCCCTCACGTTGGCGGCGCGATCGCGACGCAAAGCGAGGTCTTCGACACCGGGGAGCGGGGCCTCATCTCCAGTCGCGACGCGGAAAGCACCGGCGCCACCGTTGCCTTCGATCAACTTTGAAAGAAGGTAGAGCGCCTCGTTGGAGAGTCTGGGAGAAGCGAGCACCAAAACTTTCCGCTCCCGCAGTAGCGATGCGGCGGCATGAATGGCTACATCCCAATCGATACTGCCAAGTGCGCCTTCCGTGCGAACGAGCGGTGACTCTGCCCGGTCGGTGCGATTCATCCATCTGTAATTGAGTCGCCCGTAATCGCACATGAAGAACTTGTTTACGTCTTCGTTCGGACGCGGCTTGAGACGCGCGACGGAATTGTCGCGGGTCTCGATCGTGATGTTGCAGCCCTGCGTGCAGCTGGGACAAATCGAGGCCGCACGGTCGAGCTCCCACGCTCGCGCCTTGTTCAGGAAATCCTTGGAGAGTAGCGCTCCAACAGGACAGAGGTCGACGACGTTTCCAGCCCAGGCGTGCGTGAGATCCTTGCCCTCGAATTTTCCGATAAGCGCGCGGTCCCCGCGCTCGCTGACGTTCAAGACGGTGTCGTGGGCAACATCGTCCATGAAGCGGACGCAGCGCGTGCACAGAATGCAGCGGTTGGGGACGTACAGGACGTCGCCGCCAAAATCTTCCACCGGGTTGAACCGTTTGGGATCGCGATACCGTGAATCCGCTCGGCCTTCCTGGTAGGTGTAGTCCTGGAGCTCACACTCGCCCGACTGGTCGCAGATCGGGCAATCGAGCGGATGATTGATGAGGAGAAACTCGAGAACACCCTTACGCGCTTCGAGTGCGCGCTCAGTGTGAACGTGAACGATCTGACCTTCAGCAACCGAAGTGGCACATGAGGGCGCGAGCTTAGGTGCCTTCTCCACTTCCACGAGACACATTCGACACACGCCCGCGACCGGCAGTCCGGGGTGGTAGCAGTAATGGGGAATCAGAATCCCCACCGCCTTGGCGGCTTCAAGGATCGATGTGCCCTCGGGGACCGACACCGGGCGTCCCTCGATCGTCAGGTTCACCATCTTGCGCTCAGCCATCAGGCGACCGCCGAGAGCACGGGGTGAACGCGCTTGCCGTGGATCAACGCTTCGAACTCCGGACGGAATTTCTTGATTCCCGAAACAACCGGCACCGCGCATGAATCACTGAGCACGCAGATTGTCGTTCCGGTCATGAGATCTGCGAGATCGAGCAGCGTGTCGAGGTCTTCCATCGTGCCCTGCCCGTCGCGAATCCGCTCGAGGATCTTCGTCGTCCAGGCAGTTCCTTCGCGGCATTGTGTGCACTGCGCGCAGCTCTCGTGTGCAAAGAATCGAGCGAGCCGTGCGATCACGCGCACCATCGATTGCTTGTCGTCGATGACAATCACGCCGCCGGAGCCGAGCATCGATCCCTGGGCGACAAAGCCCTCGTAATCCATAAGCGTGGCTTCTGCTTCTTCCATCGTTTGGATCGGAACTGAAGCGCCGCCGGGAATTACAGCCTTGAGCTTCCGGCCGTCGAGCGCCCCGCCGCACACGTCGTGGAGGAACTCCCCGAACGGGAAGCCCATCAGAACCTCGTAGGTTCCGGGATACCGAATGTTGCCGCAAACCGAGTACAGCTTCGTTCCCGTACTCTTGGGATTCGACAGCGACATGCCTTTGTACCACGCAGCGCCCTTCATGATGATCTCGGGAACCGCGGCGAGAGTCTCGACGTTGTTGATCGTCGTGGGCTGGCCGAACACACCCGAGACCGCTGGAAATGGAGGTTTGATGCGCGGATTTCCACGCTGTCCTTCGAGCGAGTTCATCAACGCGGTCTCTTCGCCGCAGATATACGCTCCAGCTCCCTTATGCACGTACATGTCAATCCGCTTCCCCGTACCCATTGCATTGGCACCGAGAATTCCGGCGTCATAGGCTTCACGAATCGCGCGATCCATCCACACGAGCGGTTCAGTGAACTCGCCTCTGATGTAGATGTAGGTGGTTTCGGCGCCGATGGCATAGGCGCCGATTGCGCATCCCTCGACCAGCGCGTGCGGAGTCCAGCGCATCACCTCGCGGTCCTTGAACGTTCCAGGCTCCGATTCGTCGGCGTTGCAGCAGAGATAGTGCGGCTTGCCGTCGCCGGGCTTCATGAAAGACCATTTCATTCCGGTCGGGAACCCAGCTCCACCTCTTCCTCGCAATCCCGATTCCTTGACTATGTCAATTATTTCCGCGGGCGTCATTGCAAGCGCCTTTTCCAGCGCCTGATAACCGCCGCGCTTTTTCCAGCCGTCAAGGGTCCGTGCTTCCTCCTCACCGAAGTGGCGAGTCAGAAGCGGCGTCTCACGTGCGTGCGACTTGTGAGGGAAACCCATCAGCCAAGCCTCTTGAGAATGTCCGGCACGTTTTCCGGGGTAACCGACTCGATGAATTCCTCGTTGATCATGATCGGCGTCGCGAACCCGCAGGCGCCAAGGCATTCCACTTCAATGACAGCGAACCTGTTGTCCGCGGATGGTACGCCCAGCTCGGCGGCGCCGGTGTGGCGCAGGAGCGATCTCACCACGTCCTCTGCGCCGCAGATTCCGCATGGCGATGTCGTGCAGACCTGGATGAAGTACTTCGGGACTGGATGCTGGTGGTACATCGTGTAGAAGGTCACGACTCCCTTCACGTACGCGGGCGTGAGCTCGAGAAGGCCCGCAACTTCGGCCATCGAATCCTCACTGACCCAGCCGCGCTCGCGCTGAACAATCCAGAAAGCCGGGAGCAAAGCCGCCATCTTCGTCGGATATCGCGTCAGGAGCTCATCCAGCTCGCCGCGCACAGCGCCGGAAAAAACTGGAACGTGAGGCTTGCCATGAGCGGGAGAATCGTGAGCAGCCATGTCGGGGGACTCCACGCCTCCCATCAGTGGGCGGCTCAACGGTCGATCTCTCCCATCACAATGTCGATGCTTGCGTTTATCGCGATGACGTCCGACAGCAGGTGCCCTTCGACCATCTTCGGGATTGCCGAAAGGTTCACGAACGAGGGCGGGCGAATCCGCCAGCGCACGGGCTTCGATGTTCCGTCGGATACCATATAGTAGCCCTTCTCCCCTTTCGGACTCTCAACCGCGACGTACGACTCGCCGACAGGCGGGCGCGGGCCTTCCATCACGTGCTTGAAGTGATGGATCATGGATTCCATCTCGCTCGTCGCCTTTGATTTCGGCGGCAGAATCACGCGAGGATCGTCGACGTTGATCGGTCCGTCGGGTAGCCGGTCGAACGCCTGCTGGAGGATGCGCACCGATTGCCTGAGCTCTTCCATCCGCACGAGATAGCGGTCGTACACGTCGCCGTTGGTCCCGACCGGGACGTCGAAGTCGTAGGTCTCGTAATCGAGATATGGGAAATCCTTTCGGACGTCATAGTCGACACCTGACGCGCGCAACATTGGACCCGAGAGCCCCCAGTTGATCGCCTCTTCGGGCGTCATGATTCCGAGACCCACCGTTCGACCAACCCAGATCGCATTCTTCGTGAGCATGCGATCGATCTCATCAACCGTATTCGGGAAAGTGCGGATGAAATTCCTGAGACCGTCAAGCCACCCCGCCGGAATGTCGGCCGCCATTCCTCCGACCCGCGTTGCCGAGGTCGTGAGGCGCGCGCCAACCCATCCCTCGAGAAGGTTGTAGACATTTTCGCGCTCCTGAAACGCCCACAGGAAGGGCGTGAAAGCGCCGATGTCGATGCATGTCGTGCCCAGCCAGACGAGGTGTGAGATGATTCTCGATAGCTCGCAGGCAATTACGCGCAGCACCGTGCAGCGCTCGGTAATGTCGATGCCCCAGAGCCGCTCGGCGCCGAGTGCAAACGCGACATTGTTGCCGATTGAGTTGAGGTAGTCCTCGCGATCCGTCCACGTGATGATCTGATTGTACTGGCGGTACTCGCCGATCTTCTCGAAGCCGCAGTGCAGATAGCCGATATGCGGAATGCACCGCACCACCGTCTCTCCTTCCAGCTCGAGAACGAGGCGAAGGACGCCGTGCGTCGCGGGGTGCTGAGGCCCGAGGTTGATCAGCATGTGATCGGCGGTGAGCTCAGGCTCCAGCGAGGGAGGAGGCGAAACGGAGAAATCGCCCGTGTCGCCACCTGTCACCAGGGGCACGCGCTGGGGACGTCCCTGCGCGTCGAGGCCTGTTGTCGAAAGCTCTACTTCAAGTGTGCGAGTATCAGCCATTACTCGCCGGTCTTCTCGCCGGCGCTCAACCGCCGTCGCATGTCTTCAGGAAGATCCTCGAACGCGTCGGCAACGGTGAGCTCCTCCATCGAGTAACGGGACTCGGGATTTTGCGCGAGCGCCTGACGCAGCTGCTCGGCCCGGCTGAAGCGGCCGCGGAGCGGAAAGTCTTTGCGCAGAGGATAGCCTTCGCGGTATTGCTCCCACATGAGAATGCGGCGCAGGTCCGGATGTCCGGTGAATTTGATTCCGAACATGTCGAAGCATTCACGCTCGAGCCAATCGGCTGATTTCCAGATGCTCCAGACGCTCGGCACCTCGAGTGGCCCGCTCTTGGGAAGCTGAACCTTCACTCGAAGAAAGCGACGGAACGGAAGAGAGCGAAGGTGCCACACGACTTCGAGGGGCTGGTCGAAGTCACGGTATTCCACCGCTGTGACGTCGCTGAGATAGTCGTAGCGCTGCGTCGGATCGTCCCTTAGCCATTCCATCATTTCGAGCACGCTGGTGCGTGACACGTAGACAACGGTCTCACCCCAAACGACGAGCGTGCGCTCGACAGCCAGCGGAAATTTCTCGCTCAGAGCGGCTGCACTCGGGTTCGGCGTGCCCGCGAGATGGCTCACGTTCTTCGGGGTCACCGGCGAGGGCGCTTCTCCGGCTGCGTGTCCGGTAGTGATGATCTCGAACCGTCCGGCTGCGGTCATGGCGCGCTTCGGTTCTGATGGACCGAATTCCCGAACGGCTCACCGAGCTCGTTGATGACTGATGCCGGGATGTAGAGCTCGCTCGAAGGATCGGGATCCATCTCCTCACGAATCCGCTTATCGGAGCTCCGCTCGTTCATCACCTTTTCCTGCAGCAGCCTGATGCCGTGAATGAGTCCCTCGGGACGCGGCGGGCATCCAGGCACGTAGACGTCGACGGGAATGATCGTGTCGATCCCCTGCACTACGGCGTAGTTGTCGAACATCCCGCCGGTCGAGGCGCAGGCTCCCATCGAGATTGCCCACTTCGGCTGAGGCATCTGCTGCCAGATGCGGCGGATGATAGGCGCAAGCTTGAAAGGAACCCTGCCGGCACAGATGAGCACATCAGCCTGGCGCGGCGAGAAGCTCATTCGCTCCATTCCGAATCTGGCGAGATCGAACCGGCTTGCTGCAGTCGCCATGAACTCGATGGCACAGCACGCCGTTCCAAACGGCATTGGCCACAGCGAATTCGCTCGGCTCCAGTTCACGAGGAAATCCAGGCGTGTGGCGACCCAGCCTTCCTGCGACTCGGGCACGTACGAAACAGCCCGCGTAGCGTTCGAGGGAGTGGTCAATCCCATTGCAGCGCTCCCTTTTTCCAGACGTAGACGAAACCGACGAAGAGAATCACCATGAAGACAATCATCTCACCCAGACCGAAGAAGGAGACACTCTCCGGCGGACAAACGCCCCTCACGATCGGCTCGGCGCAGGAGAGCTGCTTGTAATAGACTCCCCACGGAATCATGAAAACCGTTTCGATGTCGAAGATGATGAACAGAATCGCGATGAGATAAAACTTGACCGAGAATCGCTCGCGGGCATCGCCAAGCGGAGGCATGCCGGACTCGTAAGGATTCTGCTTTACGGGTGTGGGCCGGGAGCGCATCGTCAGCGCCGAAATCGCCACGATGAGGACGGCGTTCATCACGACGAATCCAAGTAACATCAGGACGGGCAAATACGCGCGGCTCATCGAGTTCCCGACTTCGTGAAAAATTTCACTAACTCCAATATTGAAAATCTATCGTGCCCGCCCACAGCCGCGAAAGGGGCGCACAAAGTGGCAGGAATTTGCACGCTCGGATACATTCACCGCCTCGCACTGAGCGCCGACCCGGGCGCACCCCTCCGCAAAATCCTATCCACAGAATGACAATCCAATCGGACCGATGGATAACGAAAATGGCGCTCGAGCATCGTATGATCGAGCCCTTCGAGAATAGCCAGGTTCGCGACGGCGTGATCTCTTATGGAGTCAGCTCTTACGGGTACGACATGCGTGTGGCGAACGAGTTTCGGATCTTCACCAACGTCCTGAGCTCCGTGGTCGATCCCAAGAAATTCGATCCGAAATCGTTCGTTGAGTTCAGTGGCGATATCTGCATTGTGCCGCCGAATTCCTTCGCGCTGGCGAGGTCCGT